>JBBRDH010000048.1:0-33906 GCA_038204125.1 Mycobacteriales bacterium | reverse complement strand
CCCACGCGCATCCCCGCTCTGTTGGCGTCGAATGGGATGACGTGAACCACCGGATGGGCTGGGGTTGTCGCCACATCTGTGGCTAACCCTTGGGATGCCGGCTCCGGTCGATGTTTCACGTGAAACATGCGCCCGAAGGTGGGGATGCCGACCACACGGGTGTACCGGCGGTGGTGGGCATCGGGTGCCATGCCAGCCGTCTGCACCGGCTCTCCCGACTACAACGGCAACGAGCAACACGGTTGCCGCGTTGCACAATGGCGAGGCCGTCCTGTCGGGTCGCCGTGGCATGGTCCGCAAGACCAGGACGTAGCCGCGAACGCGCCCACACAACGCGGCATGCGATGGCAGGAAATCCGTCTCTCGTGCACTGGGCGACCCGGGTACCAGTACGGCGTGACAAGAGGACCCGCAGTAGTTGATCCGTCCGCTGACTACACCCTGAGTCGGCGGAGACCCGTATTGGCTTGATCGGTCCCACTGCGATCGGTCCCCCTGCGATCGGTCCGACTGCGCCCATGAGTCGGGCGCGCTTCCCGCGACGCGCGGAAATGTACCAGCGATCGGAAGGGGCCTGTCGTAGGTTCAACAAGGGCAACCGCAACAGGTCTCCCATCGGGCGCGGTGCCACCCCTACGGGTGACCGTTCCAGGTATGTGCTTCAAGGGGAGGTTCTGTGGCCGTGGAAACCGATGTTTCACGTGAAACCGAGCGGCTTTCAGACGAAGATCTACTGGCGGAATTCGATGAGACACCGATTGCCCGTGCCGCCCGACGAGCCATCGATCTCCGGAGCGGCGACCTGACGATGCCGCGGCCCCGCGAACGCAGGGTCTTCAGCGTTGCCAACCAGAAGGGTGGAGTCGGCAAGACGACGACCACCGTCAACATCGCGGTGGCGCTCGCGCTGGCCGGCCTGCACGTGCTGGTCATCGATCTGGACCCGCAGGGTAACGCCAGCACCGCCCTGGGTGTCGGGCGGACGACCGGAACGCCGTCCATCTACGAGGTTTTGCTGGGCGAGTTCACTGCGGCCGAGGCGATCCAAACCAGCCCGGAGGCGCCACGACTGGGTTGCATCCCGGCCACGATCGACCTCGCCGGCGCCGAGATCGAACTGGTGACCATGGTCGAGCGGGAACACCGGCTCCGCAAGGCGATCGACGGGGTGGAGGCGGAGTTCGACTACGTCTTCATCGACTGTCCGCCGTCACTCGGCCTGCTCACGGTCAACGCCATGGTGGCGACCCGAGAGGTGCTCATCCCCATCCAGTGCGAGTATTACGCCCTCGAAGGGCTGGGTCAGCTGCTCCGCAACATCGAACTGGTGAAGCAGCACCTGAACCCGACCCTCGACGTGTCGACATTTCTACTGACCATGTACGACGGCCGGACCAAACTTTCCGATCAGGTGGCCAACGAAGTCAGAAAACACTTCGGCGCCAAGGTTCTCGGGGCTGTCATCCCCAGATCTGTCAAGATCTCCGAGGCGCCGGGTTTCAGTCAATCGGTGATGACGTATGACCCTGGATCACGTGGTGCGATGAGTTACCTCGACGCGGCGCGTGAAATAGCCCAGCGCGGCGCCCGGGAGGCGTCATGACGAAGTCGCGCGGTGGCCTCGGCCGCGGCCTCGCAGCCCTGATCCCCACCGGTCCGAGCACCAACACAGTCTCGGCTGCTTTCATGGATGGCCCGCCCGGGGGTGAGCAGGCCGCAACCCAGGGAACAGCGCGTGAGACGGTAATCTACGACAAGTCAGCTCAGTTCAACGGCCACCACACAGCGCCGGCGCCGGCAACCCAGGACGCAGCACCAGGAGGTCTGGACCGTCCGGACCCAAAGGCCGATCAGGTCCACTCTGGGCCGCTGAACGTTCCGTCGGAGCACAGCCCAGCCGGCCCCCCACTGGAGTCCAGGTCGACCCATGTGGCGTCGTCAGACGTTGACGGTCCGCGGTATGCCGAAGTGCCCACCGACCAGATCCGGCCTAATCCGCGCAACCCCCGGACGGTCTTCGACGAGGAAGCGATGCGGGAACTCGAGTACTCGATCACCGAGTTCGGGTTGCTGCAACCGGTCGTCGTGCGTGAGGTGGCCGGCGGATTCGAATTGGTCATGGGCGAGCGGCGTTGGCGAGCCGCGGTCAACGCCGGCCTGACCGCCATTCCGGCCATCGTCCGCCGGACGGAGGACGCCGCGCTGCTACGAGATGCGTTGCTGGAGAACATACATCGGGCAAATCTGAATCCTCTCGAAGAGGCCGCGGCCTATCAGCAGTTGCTCGAAGAATTCGACGTGACCCATGACGAGTTGGCTGCTCGGCTCGGGCGCAGCAGGCCGGTCATCTCCAACACGATCCGGCTGCTGAAATTGCCGGTCCCGGTGCAGCGACGGGTGGCGGCCGGCGTCCTGTCGGCCGGACATGCCCGTGCCCTGCTGTCGCTGGAGGATCCCGGTGAACAGGAGGAGTTGGCCACCCGCGTTGTCGCTGAGGGTTTATCCGTTCGAGGAACGGAAGAGGCCGTCGTGCTGATGGCCGGCCGGACCGTCCGGTCCAGACGGTCGACACCCCGGAAACCGTCCACGCCGAGTCTGGAAGCCCTGGCCGTTCGGCTATCCGACGCTTTCGACACCAGAGTGAGAGTGGAACTGGGTCGTCAGAAGGGTCGCATCGTCGTCGAATTTGCCACTGTCGACGACCTTGAGAGAATCGTCGACATCATGGCGCCGTCAGCCCGGCTCCACCGAACGACGGACAATGCAACAACAGCCGACCACCGAGCCGAATCCGATCAGAACTAGATTTCATCTCTGTCAGCCGCAGCGACTCCGCGTGCAGCGGCTGTGACATTGCCGGGATTCGTAATTCAGGGTAGTTCGATTGATGGTCGTTCTCAGCGGCAACCAGTGAGCCGCATACGGCCCCTTTTCGTCACGGTGACGAAACCAGAGGACGAGAATAGTCATATAGCGGCTCGGCGGGGAAAACATATTGGCGCGCATGCTATTTCAACCGAGCGCCTTAGCTACGGGGCGCCTGTTGTTCGCTGAACCACTCCGTAATGTCATTGGCCGCCAGCACACCACGGTGTTCAGTCACCGACACCGTCGGATGTGTCCACTGCATCGCAGCCAATTCACCGTGCGCCGGCCGGATACCCGCATCGGCCGTTTTCAGGAATCCGGCATCCAAGGCACCGTCGCCGGCCGCGATGATACGGTCGGCACCGACACGTTCGCCGACGGCGAGCATTGCCCGCTCTTTCCGGAGCGGCTCGGGAATGGCATAGATCTTCCTCCCCTGCACCGAAACCCGCCAACCACGGGCCTCGCACCAATCGGTCCACGATGGAACGAAGTCGGCCGGAATGGTGGCGAGATCAGCGACCAGGTAGCAGAACAAGTCATCGCCGACGCGTCTCTTGAGCGCCCATGATCCGTGGGTCCGTCGCCGCAACTCCGCCTTGACCTCGGCCAGGCCGGCATCGCACCGCAAGATCGACGACACCACCGAGGCGTGCCACCCGGGGTCGGACACACCGTCGAGAAGAATATGTCCACCATTGCTGGTGATTGCGTATTTCGGAACAGTTCCGGGAAAGTGGACACGGTCGAACTGAGCGATCGTCCGGGTAGTCAACGGCACCAACGTGGCCACGGCGGACAGCATTTCCAACCGACGGACGGCTGTCAGCGGTGTGTAGGACTGTGGGCGCCCGTCGAGTATCTCGACCGAAACCAGAGCAGGAGCGTGCTCGTCGGACATCTGCAGGTCCAGGGCAGAGGCGGAGTAGATCAGGGTCCGGTCCAGGTCGGTGGCGATCATCAGCGTCATGGCAACTCAGCCTTCACCTTCGTCGGACCGGGAGAGCCGGCGGATGAGTCCGACGCACGAGTAGGGCAGATCGGGCCGAATCTCGATCGGGACATCCCGTTGTGACGCCAGCAGCCGCAGATGCAGATGGTCCGGATTGTCGGCCTCGCGGAGCAGGATGCGCCACGGCACCCGGCGCAGTAACACCCTCGTCGTCTCACCGACACCGGGCTTCACGAAGTTCACGGATTCGATCCCGAACTCCTGCCTGATCCGCTCGATGGCCACCCAACCGGTGAATGTCGGTTCCCGGTCAGTTGCGGCCAGTGCACCCACATCGCTGTCCACCGCCCGGACCACCCCGGCGAACTCCGCAGATACCTTGTCCAACAACAGGTTCGATACGTCGGTGGCCGCGAGCTCGGAATAGAACTTGGCACCGTGAAATTGTCCGGGAGCGAGAATGTTCTCATTGAGGACGGTGCGGGAAATCAGCCCGGAGACGGTGGAGTTGAGGCAGGCGGATGCGATGAGGAAGTCGTCCCGGGTACCGAAGGTCCGCACGCAATGCCCTGGATCTGCGAGCACCGCCAGATCATCGGTGAATGTGATGCCGGTATCGGTGGCGAAGCCGTGCAGCGCGGCCGTGAGCTCCTTTGCAATCGCTCCCTTGCCGGTCCAGCCGTCGACGAAGACGACTGATCCCGGGCGATGATGTGCGGCCAGATAACGCAATGCCATAGCGTCGATGCCCCGGCCACGGACGATGGATACGGCATAGTGCGGGAGCGTCAAACCGTGCCGAAATCGGGCCCACCGGCCCATCAGAATGCCGATGGGCGTCCCCGCGCGCGCCAGCGAGGCGAGGGTGATTTCGCTGCCTCGCTCGGACAAAATCAATTCGGTGACCAGCCCGACGGCCAAGGCCAGTCGGGCGGCCGACTCACGGAGGACGTCGTCGAACAGCCGGCGGTATTCCTGGTCCGGTTCGAATTCGACCGGCAACGATTCGGCGTAGTGAGCCCGGCCGGCCTGAATGTCAGCCTCCCGCTGGGTCAGGTCGACCTCCAGGTTCAGTGCCGAGAGATCGGTCAGCAGCCAGCTCACCTCGTTTGCGCCATAGGAGCCGAAGCCGGGTCCGCGCAGCGGCGGCGGTAGCTCGTCCGTCGAGGTCACGGGCCGGGTGCCGATCTCCGGTCGGCCAGAGCTGCCGGCCCTGGGGCCGGGAGCACAGCCAAAAGTACTGTGCCGCAAACGGTTTCGAACTCTGCGAGGGCGCCTCCCGCGGCGGCGAGAGCTCCGGAGTCGGCCGCGGCGTCGATCACGAACACCAGCGACCCGGGCTCGGGTGGCTGCGAGTTTGTCGGATCGGCCGCGTTGTAGAGGAATCGATCGGTCGGCAAGGGAGTCGGGGTGTCGTCGCCCTCCAGATCGATGAAGGACCAACCGCGACGAATGGGATACCCGTCCTCGTCGCGCACGTAGATCGGCGACCGTGTGGTGGATTGAAAGACCACGTCGTGGCGGCCGGACGCAGCCAACCGGCGGGCAATTTGCAGAGGAAGGTACATCAATTCCTCGTGCCCCACCACAATTACCGAACCCGCCGCCGGTAACGCGTCGTCGATGACTTGGGCGGCAGCGTCGACCGCTGGGGAGAAGTCAGCTCGATCCCCGAGGAGAAATCCGTGTCGGCCGCCGTCGGGAACAGCGGCGGGCCAGGGAAGATCGATCCTTTGGAGATGCGTCGGCTCGCAGCGGCCTTCGGCTCCAAAGGCGCGGGGGCGCCTGGCCCGGCCCGCGGTGGCCTCGGCGGGAGTGTTTGCAGCCAGGCCGGCGGTCACGGCCGAGAGGAGACCGCTCGGCAGCGCGATTGTTCCCCGGACGAGTGAAACGACCTCGATCCGGCAATTCAACCGGCCAGCCAGTTCGGTCAACCGGGTCTGGTCGGCTCCGCTCCGCAGATCGACCAGACCGGCCAGCACATAGCGCTCGCGTGGCCGCCGAGCATGCGCTGCCGTAATGGTTTGCATCGCCGTCGTTCCGGTGGACAGTTCATCGTCCACCAGCACCAGAACGTCCGCGGCGTCCAGCAGATCCTCCGGCACCGGCAGAAGCAGATGCTCGGCGGCGTGTGAATGCCCTTCTTCGAAGGTCGCGGCGACCCCTGCACCCTTGACCCAGCGCCTCGTCGAGTGGAGGTAGGCCGACGCGTTCAATTGGTCGGCGACAAGGTGACCGAGGGAGGTCGCGGTTTCGGCGAAACCGAGCACCAGGGCCGGGTATTCCGGTCGGGCGCCGGCCGCCGCGTCGAGCCGGCCGACCAGCGCGGCCGGGTCGTTGTGCCGGATGGCGCTCGCGACGTCGAAACTCCATGCCCCCCGGTCGATCTCCCAGGGGGGCCGGTCGGTTGGCCCGGTCAGCGCGGCGGCAACGAGTTCACCCAGGAGCCTTCCCGCTGCCGCGGCCAGCTCGGGCGACAGTGGAATGTGCTTGCCCAGGACCGTCGAGACCAGAAGGTGCGCGCGACGGGGATTTCGCCGTAGCGCCACCCCCACCACATCCTCCAGCTCCAGATCGAACGGCGAGTCGATGGTCTGGAGGGTGACGCCGAAGTGCTCACCAGCCCATCCGGATAATCGCTTCACCGGGTCAGCAGCGCTGTGAGAATGTCGACGTGCGATACGTCCGGTTGCGCCACTCCGAAGACGCTCGCCCGGACGCTGATGCGCTCGGCCCACCGGCGGTGCGGCCTCATTTCGTTCATCTTGTTCCGATAGCCCGACGTCTTCACGCCCAAATCGTTGAATTGCAGAATGTCGGTGGCGTCGCTGTATTCCTCGTAGGGAACCACTGAGAGGGCGTGCACCGGAGCCACATGCGAGGGGTGGATGACTGTTTTGCCCGTCAGGCCGTTGGCACGGTCGAGAATTATTTCCCGCAGGAGGCCGTCGACGTCGTTCGTGACCAGTTGATGGCGGAACAGCCCGGCGTCCCTGGCCTCGAACGGGGTTGCCCGTAGTTGGGGCCGAAATATTCTCTCGTGGCCGGCGAAGTATTCCCAGACCGGACCGCTGATGGCATAACCGGTACCGTCCGCCCGGCCCAGGTGATTCACCACCTCGGAAATCAATTCGGCCACGACACCCACGTGATAGATGCTCAGATCCCGATCACGCCGAATACCGTACAGGCCGCACAGGTCGGTGGCGCCGAATCGCACGGCCAGCACCATTTCTCGATACTGGCCCAACAGGTCCCGGATAGCGGACAACGCATCGTCCCTGCTCTCCCGGTACAGGACGTCGGGTGTTTCGAGAACAGGCATGACCAGCAGTCGGACGCCCATCCGCTCACCGGCAGCGAGTATCTCGCCGAGGTACCGGGCGCCCGTGGCGGCCGAGAACTTGGGGATGACGAACCCGACCAACGGGCTGCTCATCGGTTCGAGTTGGTCGGTGACCTGTCGAACCTGTTCGGGGCTGCGGACTCTGACGAAGATCAAGGCCTGCTGGTCGGTACTGCCGAGATCCTTCAGAGCCGCTTGAACATTGCCGATGGCGAACTCGACATGGTGGTCGGCGACGGCATCCTCCAGGTCGATGATCATCGACCGGACTCCCTCGGCCGCGCGGCGCCGGATGGTCGCAGCCAGATCGTCCCTGGTGCCCGGTACGTAGAGGGTCGCGCCCAGGGCGTTCGCCAGAACCGCCCTCGAGCTCATCGTAGTGAATTCCCCGGGTTGGATCCGGAACAGCTCGTCACGCACAGCCGGGGTGAGATGTTCGAAATGGCGCACGGGTGTCCCTTTCATCAACAATTGGCCAACAATGACTACCGGGTGACCGGACGGGCAACGTTTGATCCGGATGGTTCGGGCCGGCAGATTAAGAACGGGCGAAGAAGTCTTGGGAAGCGGCTTGCCAAAAGTATGCCCGGTCGGAGTGCTTCGATGAAATCCGCTGACCGGGTAGCCGATCGGCCGGTCGGCTGCGGTCGACCGGGCTGGCCGATTCAGCTGTGGCTCGATTCAGTGGCTGAGTCGGACCTTGTCGACGACTCCGCGGACGAACGCTTCCACCGAACGCAGGGTCTGGACGTAGGCCCAGTAGTCCGGGTGGCGACCGGTCAACTCGGCGGCCGCGCGCTCAATCCGGGCGGCCTGGGCGTCGAGGACGGAACCCCATTGCGGTACCAGTTTGCGGTCGACGACCAGCAGCTGAGCATCCCGGAGCCGGAACCGGGTCGTCCTGGCTGCCTCTGCCGGATCGGCACGGACAGCGCGCAGCACGCCGAGCCGGTCAATCAGCGCGTCCGCGGCGGCCTGGGCGGCGGCAAGCCGGGAGCGTGCCGTCGCCAGCTGAGCGGCGGCCAGCTCCGGATTGCCGGCGTCGAGGGAAACGCGAGCCGCTGTCCACTCGCTGCGGCCGTCGGCAAGCGCCGTTCTGGCCTGGTCGTCGACTCCGTTCAGGTCCTTGGAGCAGTCGGCAGAGAACTCGCGCAGCAGCGCCGAGCGCGTTGCCGGCAACGATTCCAGGCGACTGGTCACCGCCTCGATGCGGGTCCTGACGCTCGCGATAGAGCTGCGGACCGAGGGCAACAACGTCTTCGCGGCGGCGATCCGGGCGCCAACGTTCGCGACGGCCGCCTGGACTGCGCCGGCGGCCCGCCGGATTTCGGCCGGGTTGCCGACGGTCTCAGCGGTTTTGAGCGCGGACAGCTCCGCGATGAGCTCGCCTGCGGCGTTCAGCACGCTCGGATAGGCCAGGCCGGCAGCGTCGGCAGCAGTCAACTCCGCTTCGATTCCGGTGGCCGCCGTCCTGGCGTCGGATGCCAGAATGGGCGTCGCCGCACGCAGCGATCTAGCTTCCTCGAGCGCTTCGATGTGCCCCTGGTAGAACGAGTCGACTGCGGCGGCAGCGGCGGCCAACTGGCGGCTCACTTCGGTGAAGGCCGAGCCCGCCGAGACCGGGTCCACCCCGGTCGGCCTGTTCTCGGCCGGGTCGACGAGCGAGTGCTTCTCGGCTGTCTGCAGGTAGGCGGCGGAAGCGTCGAAACTCTGCTGGGCGATCGGCTGCCAGGAGCTGACCAGCGCCGACCCGGAGGTGCCATGCCCGCCGGGACTGTTCCCCGGGACACCGTTGGGAACAGTCCCGGCGACCGCGCCGATCGCGTCGGCGACGTAGGACTGCCGGGTGTCCAGGTCCAGGAAGGCCGCGACAGCGGCGTCCTGCGCGGCCTGCGCATTCCGCGCGACCTGGTCGTCCTGCGGTCGCCGGTAAAGGCGTCCCAGCCTGCTCCTTGCCATCTCCGTCGATCCTACGTTCGGGCATCCGGCTGCCCCGCAGACTGTTCCGGCGAATGGGGCAACCAGCAGAGGAGCGGGCTGCCCCGGTAGATCACCGGGTCGCCGCCGATTCCGGCTCGACCACCGTCCATGATGTGGTGATAGAGCCGGGATTCGCCTCACCCGCATACCGACCTGTCCGCGGCCGCGGGCACATTCCGGCCGGGGGCGGTCCCGGGAGCAGAGAGGTGGCATGGACACGGGTCGGAGTGCTCCCGGGCAATCACCGGCCGGGCTCGTGGTCGCCGGGGTGGACGGATCCGAGCTCTCTCGGGCAGCTGCGGTCTGGGCGGCCACCCAGGCCGTCCGCCACGGGACCGGGCTGCACATCGTTCATGCGTCCAATGCCCATGCGTCCAATGCCCATGCCTCCGGTGCCGATGTCTCCGATGGAGATGTCCCGGATGCCCGTCACGCCCACGTCGAAGACGGACAGGCCCAGGACGACGCCCAGGAGGATGAGGGATCGGGGCGCCGGATCCTGGCGGCCGCCGCGGCGGCAATTCGGCTCGCCCAGCCGGACCTGGCGGTGAGCCTGGAGCTCGCCGCCGGAACCGCTGCGGAGGTGCTGCGCGGGGCAGCCGAGTCAGCCCTGATGACGGTCGTCGGCGCGCACGGCAGCAACCAGTTCGAAGACGTGATGCTCGGATCGGTGGCCGCTCGAATCGTCGGCCGGGCAAACAGACCGGTCGTGGTCGCCTGGCCCGATCCCGGGACGGGCCTGATTACGCCGGACGGCCCCGTCGTGGTGGGTCTCGACGGCTCCGCGGATTCGGAAGTCGCCCTGGCTTTCGCCATCGACGAGGCCCAGCTCCGGCGGGCGCCGCTGATTGCGGTGCACGCCTGGGACATGGGCCCGCTGGACGACCTGGTCGATGCCGTCCTCCCGGACATCAGACGGCAGGTGCAGGCCCGGGAGCAGCGCGAACTCGATGATCAACTGGCCGGTTGGGCGAAGCGGTACCCGGACGTCGAACTTGTTCCCGTGCTCCGGGAGAGCCGCCCGTTGGGGGCCCTTCTGTTGCCGTACCCGGCGGGCGAACCCCACCCGGCTCCTGGCCTGATTGTGGTCGGCAGCCAGGGCAGGGGAAGATGGGCCGGACTGCTGCTCGGATCGACCAGCCAGGCGCTGATCGGGTTCGCCCGCTGTCCGGTCGCCGTCGTCCGAAAATCGTCGGGATGAACATCGTCGGGATGAATTCCCTCGGGATGAACACTGTAGTGCGAGGGGCGGATCATGGCTTCGGGAACGGAGTGCGCCCGCCGTGCGTTCTGCCACCGAAGTTGTCTTTTCCCGAGCAGCAGGACCTACCGCTGCCCAAACCATCACAAGGAGTCTGCAATGGGAGTGAGCCTGACAAAGGGTGGCAACGTCTCGCTGACGAAAGCCGCCCCCAACCTCACCGCGGTGACGGTCGGTCTGGGCTGGGATGCCCGCGCGACGACCGGTGCCGATTTCGACCTCGACGCCAGCGCTCTGGCGCTCGGCGAGAATCACAAGATCGTCTCCGACCAGTACTTCGTCTTCTTCAACAACCTCCGCTCGCCGGATGGGTCGATCGAGCACCTGGGCGACAACCTGACCGGCGAGGGTGAGGGCGACGACGAGCAGGTGAACGTCGACCTGGCGGCGGTTCCGCCGAATATTACGACGATCGGCTTTGCCGTGTCGATCTACGAGGGCGACAGCCGCAGCCAGTCCTTCGGTCAGGTCCGCAATGCCTACATCCGGGTCGTCAACCGTGCCGACAACGCCGAACTCGCCCGTTACGACCTGACCGAGGACGCATCGACCGAGACCGCCATGGTGTTCGGCGAGCTCTACCGCAACGGCCCCGAATGGAAGTTCAGGGCCGTCGGCCAGGGTTATGCCAGCGGCCTCGCCGGCATTGCCCGAGACTTCGGCGTCAATATCTGAATTGCTTGATCCCGGCAGCAATGACCGGGGAATGACCGGTGGAATGACCGGTGGAATGACTAGTGGAATGACTGCGGGAGATCACCGGGCGGCGCCGGGCCGGGCACGTCCGGGCGCCCGGTCATCCCCGCCTAACGATTCAGGTCCACCCGACCCGGCCAATTCGAAGTGGAAGGACAGCAATGGCAATCGACTACACACGTCGATCCACTCCACCGCCTCAGCCACCTGAGCCGACGCCCGGCCAGGGCCAGCCGGTGCCGCCGCCCGTCAACTCAGGGCCGGCCGGCTACCAGAGCACCGCTTCCATCAAACCCGCCGCGGGGGGCTCGGTATCGCTGAAGAAGGTCACCCTGACCGCAGCGGCGCCGCAGGTTTCGCTGACGAAGTCCGGTGGCAGCACCGGCACCATGCGGATCAACTTGAATTGGTCAGCCGGCGCACCGGCCGCCCCGGCGAAGAGTGGTTTCTTCGCGCGGCTGGCGGCCCCGGCCGCCGCCAAAGGGGTTGACCTCGATCTGGGTTGCCTCTATGAATTGGCCGACGGTACCAAAGGCGTTGTCCAGGCTCTCGGAAATGCTTTCGGTGCGCTGGACCGGGCGCCGTGGATCCAGCTGGACGGAGACGACCGGACCGGTTCGGTGACCACCGGCGAGAACATGTCGATCAACCTGACGCAGCCGGGCCGGTTCCGGCGGGTTTTGATCTTCGCGATGATCTACGAGGGTGCGCCGAACTGGGCCGCCGTGGACGGCGTCGTCACCCTGTCGCCGGTGGCCGGTCCGCAGATCGAGGTGCGGCTGGACGCCACCGCCCAGGAGGCCCGGATCTGCGCGGTCGCGCAACTGGTCAATTCGGGCGGCGACCTGGTCATCAACCGCGAGGTCCAGTACATCAACGGAGGTCAGTCGGTCCTTGACCGGGCCTACAGCTGGGGGATGAACTGGGCACCCGGACGCAAATGACGGGTGACGGACATCCCGGGCCCGGCCAGCCCGACCGAATCCAACCCAGCCTTATCGAGCCCGACCATATTCACCCCCGCCTTGGGCAATCCGGTCCGGAACACCTGGGTCACGAACACCCGGTGCTCGACCTGCCGTACGGGTTGCCCGGCTGGGCCTTCGAGTCCGGCCCGAACCCGGCCGGCGTCCACGCCACCTCGGTTGGCGGCGCACCGGCGTTTGCAACGCAAGGCGATGCACCGGTCCGCCGGCCGGGGGTCAATGACAATCTCGGCTTGCCGACATTCTCGGGTCGTGACTGGGTCGGCACCGTCGATGAGCTCATGAAGCGGGCGCCGGATGTCGCGGTTGTCGGTGCCCCGTTCGATATCAACACCACCAATCGGGCCGGGGCCAGGTTCGGGCCGCGGCAATTGCGGTCGGGCGCCTACGACCCCGGCACCTACCATCTCGATCTCGGTATCGAAATATTCGAATGGCTCGACGTGGTGGATGCCGGAGATGCCTTCTGTCCGCACGGCCAGACTGCGCCGTCGCTCGCCAATATCGAACAGAAGGTCGCCGAAGTCCTGCAGGCGAACAGCTTTCCCATCGTCATCGGGGGTGACCACTCGATCACTTGGCCGTCGGCCACCGCGGTCGCGCGACGGTACGGATGGGGGAAGCTCGGGCTGCTGCATTTTGACGCCCACGCCGACACCGCCGACATCCTCGAGGGCAACCTGGCTTCGCACGGAACTCCGATGCGCCGGCTGATCGAGTCGGGCGCGGTGCGCGGCCGTAACTTCGTCCAGGTCGGTCTGCGTGGCTACTGGCCGCCTGCCGATGTTTTCGACTGGATGCTCGAGCAGGACATGACCTGGCATCTGATGCACGAGATGTGGGACCGGGGGGTCCGGCCGGTGATCACCGACGCCATCGCCAGAGCTGTCGACGGTTGCGACGCCCTGTACCTGTCGGTCGACATCGACGTGCTGGACCCGGGTTTCGCTCCCGGTACCGGAACCCCCGAACCGGGCGGGATGAACCCGGCCGATCTGCTCCGGGCGGTCCGCTCGATCGCTCTCGAAACTCCGCTGGTGGCAATGGATGTGGTGGAAGTATCGCCGCCCTACGATCACGCCGACACCACCGTCAACAATGCCCACCGGGTCGTTCTCGAGGCGTTGGCCGGGTTGGCCCACAAGAAGCGGGAACGCGCCGGTGGCGTGGTGTCCCGACCGGGTTCCCGGCCGGACCCGGCCGGTCTGCGATACCCCGCTCTGCCGCCCGGATCGGCCCGCCGACCGGACTGACCGTGCCGACCGACCGGGCCGACCATAGCGTGTCCCTCAATTGGTGCGTGCGCGGGCGATGGCGACGGCGAGCAGGACGCCACCGAGGTAGGTGGGGGCGTGTTCGTCGTAGCGGGTGGCGATGCTGCGCCATTGTTTGAGGGCGAGGAATCCGCGTTCGACGGTGTTGCGGAGTTTGTACAGGCCTTCTCGAAGGCAGGTGGTCGGCCACCGGCGGACCCTTGGCGTTTCGGCCAGGACTTCTGATCCAACCGTTCCGAGATGGTGTAAGCGATCCACCTGCGGCGCAGCGCCTGTTGGGTCGACGGGTGTGAATAGGCCTCGTCGGCCAGCAGCCGGAACCGGCGCCCGCGGCCCGCCTGGTGCTACTGCCGATCAACTCCGAGCAACGGCAGTACCCGCGGTTTGTCCCGGGCCTGGCCGCCGGTGAGTTTCAGCGCGACCGGTCGGGTCCGCAGGTCGGTTGGGGTATGTATTTTGGTGCTCAAGCCGCCGCGGGAACTGCCCAGGGCGCGATCGGCCGGCTCGACGGCGAAATTGTTGTTGGTCCACGGTGCCCCCTGTGTTCGCCGGTACCGTCGAAATGGCCTCTGGGTCGCCGAGGCCCTAACGGGCTCCCGCGGCGTGCTGATCGGCGCGCACGATGGTCGAGTCGGCCGACATCACCCCGGCGAGCAGGTCGACCTGACCGTCGTCGCCGACCGGGATCCGGGCCACCACACCGAGCATCTGCGGTAGGTGCCATCTTCGGACCAGCGGAAATGACGTTGCCACACCGTCTTCCACGGACCGAACTCCGCCGGCAGATCCCGCCACGGCGACCCGGTGCGGTAGCGCCAGCAGATTCCCTCCAGCATCGTGCGCGGTGACCACCTCGCTACCGCTGAAAGCGGCGATTGCCGAACGGCCAGGCCGACTGAACGGCCGCCCCCGCAGCGCAACCCCTTGTGGATGAGGTGGACGTGCGAGCACTATGTTCACGGCGGGGTCGTCGGCGCGGAGGTCATCATGCTGTCTGGAGCTGTCATCACCACGATTCTCCAGGTCCGGGATGGGTCGAACTCCGTGGAGTTCTACCGCGACCGTCTCGGGCTCGACTATCGGGGCCGCAACATCGAAGGCCAGGAGATGTTCTCTGTGGGGGGCGGGTCAGGGTTGGCGTTGATGCCCGGGCCTGACGCGACACCGACCGGCCGTACCGAACTTTCGTTCGAAGTACCCGACATCCTCGCGGAGATCAAGGATCTGGAGCGCCGCGGTGTGACATTCGCGGACTACGACCTTCCGGGTCTTAAAACCGTCGACCATGTGTGCGTGCTCGGTTCGGAAAAGGCGGCGTGGTTCCAGGACCCAGATGGAAACGTGTTGTGCCTGCATGAAGTGATGCCCGGGCCTCAACACTGACACCACGCTGCGAAGGCAACTGCTCACCGAAGTAGGCCGCTGCCGACATTCGCAGGGTGGCGTGGAGCGCCTCCTGGTTCCGACTGTTACTCTTCCACAGCAAAATCAGCCACTGGGTCAATGGTCTTGCGCCGCGTCCTGTTATACCCATCCTGGAAGGCAACGGCCATCCCGGTTGGAGTACGCGGTTACGCGACGGCAGGGGGCGATTGTTGGGGTGATGACGGTCGTCGATGTTGTGGAAGACGCTGATCAGCGTCCGACGGTGACGGCGCGCCCGGCACCGTAGGTCGAGGTCTGAGGTGATCTTGTGCCGGCGGATTCCTGAGCGACGAGCGGGCTTCCCGCCTATAGCCAGTTCAGCGGGGGGCGCAGGAAGCTGGGCGGGCCCAAATCTTTTCATTGTGCGACGAGGGGAGCGCAATCGGGTTACTACTGCAGCAGTAGATCGGGGCTGCGGACGGCTGATCTGCGGCGATAGTGGCATTTGCCGGCCGTTGCTTAATGTTTTCGACGCCGTTGGGCCCATTTCAGGGCGTGTTCAATGGTGGCGGTAGCGCCGATGACGCAGGCGTCCAATACGCGGCGGACTTCGTTGAGGGTCATCGGGATCAGGCCCTCGTTTTGGGGGGTGGTGTTCGTTCGGCTCGGCGGGGTAATGGCCAGGAAGGCCATGGCGAGCATTGCCAGGGGTGTCCAAAGGTGCCAGGAACGCCACCGTCGAACCTGGTGTTCGTCAAGTCCTGCTTGACCTTTCGCGGTTTGGAATGATTCCTCGACCTTCCTGCGCCGGCCGGCGACCCGGATGAACTTGCGCAGCGCGACAAGGCCGGGCGCGTAGCACCGGTAGAACGCCAACTCGCCGGTCGTGGCGTCCCTTTCCAGTCGGCGATGTGCCTTCCGTTTGGGGAGCGACCCGGGTGGGCGCAGGCCGGTCGGTGTCGAACGCACGAGATGCCGAATGCAGCGCGTTACCGCGCATCATCATCCACTCGTGCGGATTCGAAAACAGCCCGATACGGCCTCCTCAGGAGAGCGGGGCCAGGACCGACCCCGTCCGTTCCCGCAACCTCTTCGCGGATATTCCTCATCTGGGCAAACCACATCTCCCACCGCAAGAAACCTATTCTGAACCTCCGCTCTTTGGGTGTTGACATGCGCCGGCGAGTGGAGTAACACTGCCCGCAACAGTTGCCGCCTCCAACTACGGTCGCGCGTCGAACGCCGGTCATGCGATGAATCCTTCGTCAGTCTCGGCCACCCAGTCCGCAGTTCGAACAGTCCGCCATCGCCGCCGATGGTCGCTGAGCGTCGGCAGTGCTGTCTTGTTGACGGTTTCGTTGTGCACCGGGACGGCCAACGCGGTACCTGCCGGTGGTGCCGCCGATTCGGCATTGGTCGTCTCCGACTGGAACGCGACCGCTCTTGCCACGCTCGCTGGCGACACCGGCAAGGCCCCGGCGGAGTGGGGCCTGTATGTGGGCTTCATGCACGCCGCCATCTATAACGCGGTAGTCGGAGTGAATGGCCGCTACGAGCCATACCGATTCCACCTGCGCGCCCCCCGACCGACCTCGGCAGCTGCTGCGGCAGCCGCCGCCGCGCACAAGATTCTGGAGACATATTCCCCCTACGCGCGGTCGGCGTTGGACACGTCACTGGCGAGGTCGTTGGCGGCAATTGCGGATGGCACCGCGAAGACCAACGGAATCGCGTTCGGGGAGCGGGCCGCCCAGAACATCATCGACTTGCGGGCCGACGACGGCCGGAACGCACCCATCCTGTTCACCAAGTCGCCAGCGCCGGGCGTGTGGCGCCCGACGCCACCGGCCCTGCTGCCGATGGCAGTGCCCTGGCTCGGTCAGGTCACCCCGCTGCTCGTACGCAGCGCGACACAGTTCGCACCACCGCCTCCGCCGACCCTCACCTCCCAGCGTTATACGACGGACTTTGCCGAGGTGAAGGCGTACGGCTCGGCAACGTCAAGCCTACGGACGCCGGATCAAACCGAGTCCGCGCGTTTCTTTTCCGGCAACGCGCTGGTACAGGTCGAAGCAGCGTTGCGAGACCAGGCAGCCGCGCGCGACCTGGACATCGTCGACGCGGCACGCATGTTCGCCGCGGCCAACATGGCGCTCAGTGACGCCATCGCCACGACATGGCGAGCGAAGCTATTCTACGGAGTTTGGCGCCCCAGCACCGCCATCCAACTCGCTGACACCGACGGCAATCCGTCGACAATCGCTGACCCCAGTTGGACGCCGTTCCTTAACAATCCGCCCTACCCGGACTACGTGAGTGGCTACAACACCGTCATCGGCTCGGTGACCGGAGCGTTGGAGGAGCTGTTCGGCCGGGACCTTGACCTGACGATCATCTCGACCGCGATGCCCGGAGTTGTCCGACATTACGAGACGGGAGCGGCGCTGCGGAGCGACGTGGTGAGCGCCCGGGTGTGGCAAGGCATCCACTTCCGCTTCGCCGACGTCGGGGGCCGCAACGTCGGCTTGCAAGTCGCCGACTGGGCGCTCGACCACAACTTCCGACCGCACGAAGGTCATGACAGATAGATCACACCCTGGGCGCTCTCACCTACCTCGGTGGCGTCCTGCTCGCCGTCGCCATCGCCCACAGCCGTGAAAATGAGGGGACGGGCTTTAGGCCGAATGACCGGGGGCGCCGGGACAGGCGCGCCGGCCGTGCGCTCAGGCCCGGGCGATCACCCGCTCGATCAGGGTTGCGTACAGCCCGCCGAGGTCTTCGCCGGCCGCTTCCACGGCCATCGGCAACATCGACGTTTCGGTGAGTCCAGGCGAGACGTTGACCTCGAGGAACTGCACCCTTCCGTCCTCATCGACGATTGCGTCGGTGCGTGAGACGTCTTTAAGGCCGAGCGCCCGGTGGGCTCCCACGGCCAGCGCCGCGGCCGCTTCGGCAATGTCGGGAGTCAACCTGGCCGGTGTGTAATAGGTGGTCAAGCCGGCGGTATAACGGGATTCGTAATCGAAAACCCCGCTGTCCGGCACGATCTCGACAGGCGGCAGAGCACGCGGGCCGTCCTCGCCATCGACGACGCTGATCGCTATCTCCGCCCCCTGGACGAACTGTTCGACCAGGACGACATCGCCGTAGGCGAAGGCCTGCACCAGTGCCCCGGGTATTTCGACGGCAGTCCGCGCCACGGTGGCGCCCAGCGCGGAGCCGCCCTGATGCGGTTTGAGCATCAACGGCAAACCCAGGTGGGCCACCAGGCCGTCAATCAGCGCAGCGGCTCCGAGGTCGCGAAATGTGTTGTGCGCCAACGTGATCCAGTTAGGAGTATGGAACCCGGCGCGAGCCAGCAGCGTTTTGGCGGTCGGTTTGTCCCAACCCAGCCGGCAGTCGTGCGATCTGGTCCCCAGATAGGGAATGCCGGCCAGCTCGAGCACGCCCTGGATAGCACCGTTCTCGCCGCGGCCGCCGTGCAGGGCGATGATCGCCGCGTCCGGCGCGGTACTGCCCAGCCACGACAGCAACGCCGCATCGACATCTCGGATGCTGACCTCCAGACCCTGCCGCCGCAGCGCCTCGGTCAACCGCGAGCCCGATCGGAGGGAAACCTCCCGCTCATGGGTGAGCCCACCGGCCAGTACCACCACATGGCGGTCGGTCATCCTTGCTCCCTCGATAGACGGTCCGGAAAGTGGGCTCGACCGGTGAGTGCGACCAGTTGAACTGACCGGTGGATCAGGCTCAGTAGATATCTGGAGACGGCGACGACGGTCCGCTACCGTGCCGACGGCCGGTCAGCGCCGGGCCCGGCCCGGCAGCCCCGAACGTGCGCATGACGTCCAGTTCGCTGTCCAGCACGGCCGCGAGACGGCGAATCCCCTCGGTGATCCGTTCCGGGGTGGGGAAACAGAAGGAGAGCCGGAGCTGGCGCGAGCCCAGTCCATCTGCGTAGAAGGCCGTCCCCGGGACATAGGCCACCCGAGCCGTGACCGCCCTCGGCAGCATCGCCGCCGTGTCGAAGCCCTCCGGCAGGGTGACCCAGACAAAGAAGCCACCGGCCGGATTGGTCCAGGTGGTACCGGGCGGCATGTGGGCATGGAGAGCAGCAATCATGGTGTCCCGGCGCTCGGCGTAGGTGTGCCGATAGGACTTGATCTGGCTCTGCCAATCGAAGTTGGCGAGATACCGGGAAACGATCATCTGATTGAAGACCGGCGGGTTGAGGGTCGCACTCTCGTTGGCGAGGACCAGCTTTTCCCGGACGGCGTGCGGCGCCAGCACCCAGCCGACCCGCAGCCCCGGTGCAAAGGTCTTCGAGAACGACCCTAGGTAGATCACATTGTCGGCGTCGTCGGCGCGGATCGCACGGCGGATCTTGTCGTCGAAACCCAGCAGGCCGTAGGGGTTGTCCTCAAGAATGGGAACTCCCGCGTCGCGGCAGATCTCGGCGAGCCGGATCCGGCGGTCGGCCGACATGGTCACGCCGGCCGGGTTGTGGAAATTGGGAATCGTGTAGAGAAATTTGATCTGGCGAACGGCCGCCCGGCACGACGAGATAGCGGCCGACACCGCCTCCGGGATGAGTCCGTCCTCGTCCATCGCGATGTGGACCACGTCGGCCTGGTAAGCGGTGAAGGTGGTCAGCGCGCCCACGTACGACGGCGCCTCCGCCAGGATGACATCCCCCGGATCACAGAAGATTCTGGTCACCAGGTCGAGGGCCATCTGTGATCCGACGGTGACCGTGACGTCGTCTGGATGTGCGGTGATGCCCTCGAGCGCCATGACCTGACAGATCTGTTCGCGAAGCGGGGCGATGCCCTGGCCGGAACCGTACTGCAGAGCGGACAGGCCGTCCCGGGTGATCAACTCGGCCATCTCGGCGCCCAACGCTTCCAGCGGCAGCGATTGCAGGTAGGGCATACCGCCGGCGAGGGACACGACTTCGGGGCGGTTGGCGACGGCGAACAGCGAGCGAACGGCGGAGGCCCGCATCCCCGCGGTGCGCTGGGCGTACAAGGGCATGTGACGGTCGAGGCTGTTGCCGGTCATCGCGCTTCCTACGGGGTCGCCGCTCGCTGGTTGGTTGCCGCTCGCCGCTCGGAGGCCGGCGCTGGGAGGTCGACGGCGCGAGGTCGGCGCCGCCTTGGCGCCGAGCAACGCGCCGGCCCTCGAACCCGGGGGTTCGTCGACGAAAGCGCGGGTCGACCGCGCCCTGCAGATGAGTTCGATCTTACCGACAGGATGCCGTTGTCCCGACGGCCGGCCGGTCAGATCGTCAGCACGAGATCGCCGCCACCCACTGTTGGTCCCCACTGTTGGTTCCCACTGCCGGTCGCTGACTCCGAACCGTCGAGCGCCTGCGGGATCTGGTGAGGCTGTGTAGAACCGGACTGGTGAGCGCTGCAATTCACTAACTCTCGGGGGAGAACGGCCGGCCATGAACGGTCTGTTCGATCAACCCTTGGGGGGGGCGCGGTGAATCGATCCAGCTCCAGGGGACCAGGCGCGGTCCGCTGCCGGCTTGGACGCGCCACCGATCCGGCAACGATCGCAGGCGGGCCTACCCATGCAGGTTGTCGCTCGCCTCTTTCAACTCGGCCGATCCGATCGTCTCGATTCTGTCAGGCCACGCCGTTCCGCCCGCGGCCACCACCCGAATGGCCCGCAACAGGTCTTCCGGGTTTCCGCCTTTGAGCAGGTATCCGACCGCGCCTGCCTGCCGTGCCTCGTCGAGGGTGCGACCGCTGATAGAACCGGTCAGCATGAGAACCCGGATGTTCGGATTCCTGGACAGCAGGTCCTTGGCCGCCGCGGTACCGGACATAATCGGCATTTTGATGTCCATCAGAATGACGTTAGGCCCGGTGGTCTCGGCCTTGTTCCATACCTCACATCCGTCGGCACATTCGCCGACCACCTTCATGCCGGCCGCGCCCCCGAGGAGGCCCAGGACACCCGCCCTTACCAGATCATGGTCATCGACCACCATCACCCTGATAACCTCCTGCGTGGCTTCCTGGGTGATATTCCCGGTGACAGCACCGGTGACAGTGCCGGCGACATCACCCGGGCTCGTTGCTGTTTCGACCATGTCTCCACGATGCCCGACCGTTCGATCCCTCACCACCCCCAATATTTGCACACGATCCCATGTGGTAAATCACTGTGAGTAGCGAAATGCCCCGCACTCTGGACAAACCCCCCAGAAGGGTGGATGATCCGGGTAGACCCGGTTGCGTTGAGTAGTGAAGAGGGGGGCCCCGTGCCGATTCCTGTTGGCGCAGTGTTGGATGTGCCGATCGAGGTTCTGGCCGAGAGTGCGGACTGCACGATCGTCATCGTCGACGACCATCGTTCGTTTTCGGATCTGCTGGCCGGGGCGCTGAACACAGTGCAGGGGCTGCGGTGTGTGGGTACCGCCAGCTCGGCGGCCGCAGGTATCTCGATGGTGGCCGATCTGCGGCCGAGCGTCGTCATCATGGATATCGAGATGCCGCGCCAGGACGGCCTGCTCGCCACCAGGCGGATCCGCGAGTTGGTGCCGGACTGCGTGATAGCCGTGGTCACCGCTCATCGCGACCCGGAATGGGTGTCCAGGGCGGCCCAGGCGGGTGCTTCCGCTTTCATTCCGAAGGACGGATCTCTCAGCGAGATGATCGACGTCCTGAAACGGGTGCGGCAGGGGCAAATGTTGGTGGCACCGTCCACCTTCCGCAGCGGCCCGGCCTGCAAGCCGCGCTCACCCGACCAGGCGGCGCCGGCCCTGACCCAGCGGGAACTCGAAGTCCTGCGCTATCTCGGACAGGGCATGCAGGCGAAGGGAATCGGCAGGGTGCTGGGCATCACGCTGGACACCTGTCGCGGCTACGTCAAATCGCTGCACCGAAAGCTCGGGGTGAGCACCCAACTGGAAGCTGTCATCAAGGCGCAGCAATTGGGACTCATTGGCTCGACGGATGAGCGTTGACAGCCGCCCAGGCGGGATGAAAAAGCCCTTCAGCGTTCGTCGTCAGCTCGCGTTCTTCTACGGCGTCGCACTGCTGGTCGTCCTGGTGATCGGATTTGGTGCGGTGCTCGCCAGCCGCTCGGTCGCCCAGGGCCAGGCACTTCGCGACGCCGAACGGATGACCAGCCGGATGGCGAACCTGGTGGTCGGCCCGGACCTCATCGCCGCCCTGAGTGGAATACCGGGCCGCCGGGCCGAACTCGACCGGGGAATCCACAACCGGATGATCGACGGCTATCTGCGCAAGGTCACTGTGTGGGATATCGACGGCACAGTTCTGTACGCCGATAAAGCGGACATGATCGGCCGGAAGGTGGCGCCGGTGCCGAGTGAGGTCATCGACGCCGTCCGGAACGAAGCGACGCACTCCGATTTCACCTCCCAACCCGAGGCCACCGACATCGTGTTCGACGGCAGCGATGCCGGGTTCGTCGAGGTCTACGTCCCGTTCACCGTGTCCGGCAATCGAAATCTGGCCTTCGAGGCCTACTACGACTACTCGCAGGTCAACGTTGCGGCGGACCAGTTGCTGTGGCGCATCCTGCCGCTGGTGCTCATCCCCCTGGTCCTGCTCCAGCTGATCCAGGTTCCGATCGCGGCCTCGCTGGCCCGCCGGGTCCGTCGCCACGAACTCGAGCGCTCCCATCTGCTGCTGCGGACCCTGTCCGTGTCGGAGAAGGAACGAATGCGGGTCGCGGCCGAACTGCACGACGGGCCGATCCAGGATCTGGCCGGGATCGGTTACGCGCTGGGCGGAGTGGCGCCATCGGTTCCGCCCCGCGACCAGGCACTGATGCGCACGGTGCAGGACACCGTCCAGCGGGCCATCGAGTCATTGCGACGGTTGATGATCGATGTGTACCCGCCGGACCTCAGCGCTAGCCAACTGGCGCAGACGATCGCCGACCTCGCGGTGCCGCTGCGCGACAAGGGAATCGCAGTGTCGGTGACCGTCGAAAGCCTGCCTGACGTAAATACCGACACGGTCACCACCGTCTATCGCGTCGCCCGGGAAACTCTCGCCAACATCGTCGAGCACGCCCAGGCCACCAAGGTGGATATCGGCCTTGGGTTGAGCCGCTCCGATTCACCGCTGGAAATGTCGGGCACGAAGGGTGTCAGGTCAAAGCGCCCCGGGGACGCCGGGAACGAGCCGACCCCGGGTCGCTCCATGGTGTTGGTCATCGTCGACAACGGAGTCGGTATCGACATGGCCAGGATCAATCGCCGGGCCGAGGGACATCTCGGGCTGCGTATCCTGATCGACCACGTCGAAAGCCTCGGCGGCACTCTCGCTTTCACGATCACGCCCGGCGGGGGCACGACGGTGACCGCGGCTCTTCCGCTCACCGAGCCGTCGACGAAAAAGGCCGAACTTACCACCAGCGCAATGTTGGCAGGACGGACCGCATGGCTCTTAGCGGCCGGTCGGCGGTTGCGTCCCGTTGGCCGATCGAATGCCCACCGGTCGAGCCCGGTTACCGAGCTGCTCCCCGAAAGCGTAGTAACGAAGAGCATTGCCGATTAGCGGCAATTCCGGATTTGCTGCAGGTCACAGTTCGACGACATCTACTGCAGGAGCCGGACGTTGATCGATGGAAATCGGAATAGCGCTGTAGACGCGTCTTGATGTCAAGGCCGTACCCGGCAGGTCCCATCACCCGGGGGTGGTGGGTCAACCTGGGAAGGATTGCCGGTGGAGGTTGTGCACCCCCAAATTGGGGGGTCTTGACTCGCCGGGGGCAGCCGTTTCCACCAATCTCCGATGATAACGATTTAGTGAAGCAGCCTCAATTCGGAGGCTCCCACTTTAGGGTCGCACCGTCCGACCTCGGCGATCCTTCGGGTAACGCGCCACGGATGCTGGGGAGCTGCAGTTCCCGACGAGCTCGTCCGATAGAAGCCATTACGCCAGCTGAGTTGAACTGATGCGATCGCCGCCCGTCCGGTCTACTGAACGAACGCAATGACGTTTTGAATGAGCTTTCAAAGAGCACCGCCGACGGCCGCCGACCCCCCCTACATTGGGGGGTCTCTTTGGGGGGGTATGCCGCCTAGCGTCACGGTCGGCGGACGGACCCTTCCGCCATCGGTGTGGTGCGGCCCCCGTTCGGGTGACCGCGATCCCCTCCCGGGAGGTTGCTGTGAGTCGTAAAAAACGGCTATTACCCGCCCTTGTTGCATTGGCGATTGCGATACCGATGGCCGGTGTCGCCCATTCCTCGGCGTCGGCCGCGGTAGGGCCGGTGGGTAACGGTTTCACCGTCACCACCGGCGACCTTTCGTTCATCCTCAAGCAGATCAAGATCGCGGAACGGCACGCTTTCACCCGCGATGCGGCCCACCCCTGCAGCACCCTGCTCAATCAGCCCGGCGACGGCATTCCGGACGCCGAGCAGGTGCCCGACATCATCACCTCGTACGGCCTGCGCACCGTCGACGGCTCCTGCAACAACCTCAAGACAGGCGACGAGAACTTCGCAGCGGCCGATCAGCCGTTCCTGCGGCTGACCACGCCCGTCTTCAACGCTGCGGAGGACTCGAGCGTCCTCTTCGGCCCGTCGGGCGGACCGACCTCCTACACCCAGAAGCTCGCCGGAAACATCGTGGTCGACTCCCAGCCGCGCGTCATCAGCAACCTGATCGTCGACCAGACCGCGGCCAACCCGGCTGCGATCGCGGCCGCGGCGTTCCCGGTCCGCAGCCAGAGCGCCCCGGGGCTACACCCGTGCACCACCGACCCCGACCCGACGGCGACCCCGCCGGTGGTGGGCGTTCCAGCGGGCTGCGTCCCGTCGAACGAGTCACTGTTCATCCCGAACGTGACGACCGACGTCGGCCTCTCGCCGCCGTACAACTCGCTGTTCACGTTCTTTGGTCAGTTCTTCGACCACGGCGTCGACCAGACCGTCAAGAGCGGTGGCACGGTCTTCGTCCCGCTCAAGGCTGACGATCCGCTGCGTCTCGTCGGACCGGACGGCATCGCCGGCACCAACTGCGGAACCCCCACGGCCGCGCACTGTGACGAGGTGCCGGCGAGCCAGGCATTCATGGTGCTGACCCGGGCGCAGAACCAGCCGGGGCCTGACGGCCAGCTGGGCACGGCGGACGACATCCAGAACGCCAACAACACCGACACGCCATGGGTGGACCAGAGCCAGACCTACACCTCGCACGCTTCCCATCAGGCCTTCCTGCGCGCCTACGCGGCGGGCACCGGCACCGCCACCAACCCGCTCGGCGCCACCAACCCGGCTGCCGTCTCGACCGGCAAGTTGCTCGGTGGCGATGTCGCCGGAGTCGTCTACCCGACCGCCCCGGACGGTACCGAGGGCATCGGAACCTGGTTCGCGGTCAAGAAGCAGGCCCACGACCTGCTCGGGCTGCAGCTCGTCGACACCGACGTGACCAACATCCCGATGCTCGCCACCGATCCCTACGGCAAGTTCATCCCCGGTTCCGCCCGCGGTCTGCCGCAGTATGTGACGGCGTCCGGCCTGGTCGAGGGCGACCTTGCCAACCCGGTGCCGGTTCCGGCCAATGCGCTGCACTTCGACACGCCGTTCCTGACCGACATCGCGCACAACGCGGACCCGTCGGAGCGGGACACCAACAACGACGGCATCCCGGACACGTTCCCGACTCCCGATACGGACACCACGCCCTCGGCGGGCGTCGCAGCGCAGCCCGCCGGCACCAACGACGACGAGATGCTGAACGCGCACTTCGCCTGTGGAGACGGGCGGTGCAACGAGAACATCGCGCTCTCGACCATCCACCAGGTCTTCCACTCCGAGCACGACCGGCTCGTCGACTACATCAAGAACGCGCTGGAAACCGACACATCGCCCGCCGGCATCGCGGCATTGGCGCAGTGGCAGGCCATCGGCGTCAGCGGCTACAACTACGGTGAGCGGCTGTTCCAGGCGGCTCGGTTCGTGACTGAGATGGAATATCAGCATCTGGTCTTCGAGGAGTTTGCCCGCAAGATCCAGCCTGCTGTCCGGCCGTTCCACGTCTACTCGCCGGACGTCAACCCGGCTGTCGAGGCCGAGTTCGCGCACGCGGTCTACCGGTTCGGCCACTCGATGCTCGATGACGACGTGGCTCGCACCAACTCGACCACGAATCCAGATGGCTCGGTGACGAAGAGCGACAACTCGATCCCGCTGCTCACGGCGTTCCTCAACCCGCCCGAGTTCTTCAACGGCGGCACCGCCGGCACGCTCGGGGCGCGGGCCGCAGCAGGCAGCGTCATCATGGGGTCGTCGGACCAGGTCGGGAACGAACTCGACGAGTTCGTGGTCAAGACACTGCGCAGCAACCTGCTTGGTCTTCCGCTCGACCTGCCGACGCTGAACATGACGCGTGCTCGCGACGCCGGCGTCCCGCCGTTGAACGACGTTCGCAGGCAGATCTTCGCCCAGACCAACGACGGCCAGCTGACGCCGTACACCAGCTGGAGTGACTTCGGTCAGCACCTCAAGCACCCTGAGTCGCTGATCAACTTCGTGGCGGCCTACGGCCAGCACCCGAGCATCACCAGTCAGACAACTCTGGCCGGCAAGCGGGCGGCCGCCAAGGCGATCGTGGACCCAGGTCCGACCGACACGACTCTGATCCCGGAGGACGCTGCCCAGTTCATGTTCTCAACTGACGGCACCTCGGCCACCTGCCCGAGCGCCTGCAACTGGACGAGCACCGCCGGTGTGACGAACACAGGCCTCGATAGCGTCGACCTGTGGGTGGGCGGCCTTGCCGAGGTCACCAACCTGTTCGGCGGACTGCTGGGTAGCACGTTCAACTACGTCTTCGAGACGCAGCTCGAGAAACTGCAGGACGGGGACCGGTTCTACTATCTGGCTCGTACCCCCGGCATCAACTTCCGCACCCAGCTCGAGGGCAACTCGTTCGCCGAGCTCATCCAGCGCAACACCGACAACACCAACACGCTGAAGGCCGATGCGTTCGCGACGGCTGACTGCAAGTTCCAGCTCGGCAACATCACCTCGCCCTACAGCGGCGGGACCACGTTGTCACAGAGTGCCTCACCGCCGCTCACGCCGCTCAGCGGCGCCGGAACGGTCAACGACGACCCGACGACCACCGACTGCGACGAGAACCAGCTTCTTCTCAAGCAGCCCAACGGTACGGTCCAGTACCGCCAGTTCAACAAGATCAACCCGTCCGGAATCAACGGCCAATCCGTCTACCAGGGCACCGATGGCAACGACCGCGTCTTCGGCGGCAACGACAACGACACCTTCTGGGGCGGCAAGGGCAACGACGTCATTGAAGGCAACGGTGGCGACGATGTTGCGCTCGGCGGCGAGGGGAACGACATCATCACCGACCTTTCCGGTGCCGACGTTCTCAAGGGCGGTCCCGGTAACGACGCGATCGACGGCGGTATCGGCAACGACATCCTGCTCGGCGGCGACGGTTCCGACTTCATCAACGGCGGCGCGAACGACAACGAGACCTTCGCCGGTCCGGGCAACGACTTCGTCATCGCCGGCCAGGGCGCAGATGCCGTGTTCGGTGACGGTGGCGACGACTGGATCCAGGGCGGAACCGGCCAGGACCTGCTCCAGGGCGACCACGGTGCGCCGTTCTTCGACGACCCGGGCGAGATCGCGCCCGGCAACGACATCATGATCGGTCAGCCGGGCGAGAACGACTACGACGCCGAAGGCGGCGACGACGTCATGGCGCAGAACGCGGCGGTCGACCGCAACGCCGGTTCGGGCGGGTTCGACTGGGCAATTCACCAGTACAACACCATCCCGGCCGACGACGACATGATGATCAACAACAACCTGGGTGGTCTGCCCATCCAGATCATCGTCAACCGCGACCGCTGGCAGGAGACCGAAGCCGACTCGGGCAGCGGCTTCAACGACGTCATCAAGGGAACGGACGGCGTGCTCGCGACACCACGGCTGATCACCGGTGGCGGCTTCCAGGGCTGCGACGCGATCGACCAGGCGGGCCTCGACCGGATCACCGGCCTCGCCCCGCTCCTTCCGCCCGTCACCGCCTGGCTCGGGACCGCCACAGCAGTGGCAGCACTGTCGGTCTCCGGCCGGTGCCCGCTCAGCGGAGCGGTCTGGGGCGAAGGCGACATCCTGATGGGCGGTGGCGGCAGTGACACCATCACCGGCCGCGCCGGCGACGAGATCATTGATGGCGACAAGGAATTGCGCGTCGCCATCAGCGTCCGGACGAACCCAGCCAGCCCGGCCACCGAGATTGGCCGGACCGACCTGATGGAGAATGCCGCCACTTCGGGCAACTTCGGAGCCGGGACGACAGGGATGACGCTGCAGCAGGCGGTCTTCGCCGGGCTCGTCAACCCGGGCAACCTGGTCGGCGTCCGGGAGATCATCACCCCGGCCACGCCGGCACCGGATTGCGGTACGGCGGCACCGAAGAACTGCGACACAGCTGAGTACTCCGGCCCGCGGGCCAGCTACACGATCGCCGCTAGACCCGCAGTCGGTGCCAGCCTGCCGTTCATCCAGGTGACCGACAACCGTGCGGTACGCCCCGATGGCGTTGACACCTTGCGCAACATCGAGCAGCTCAGTTTCTGCCCGACACCGGGGGCAGTCCGGGGCACCTGTGCGGTCGCCCGCACATTGTTCCCGCTGACCGCCGTTGTCTCCGTGTCGCCCACCTCGGCCGCCTTCGGGAATCAGGCAGTCAACACCTCGATCACCAGGGCTATCACGGTGCGCAACACCGGTTTCGCCAACCTCGTCGTGTCGGGGGTCTCGGTCGGTGGCACGGACGCATCCTCGTTCACAGCTGCCAGCGGCTGCACTGCACCGGTCGCGCCGACCGCCACCTGCACGGTCAGCGTGACGTTTGCACCCACGACGCTCGGAGCGAAGTCGGCCACGGTCAGCATCGCCTCGAATGATCTTGCGTCACCGAAGGTCGTCGCGGTGAGCGGTACGTCGGTGCCGACGTTCGTCACGGCCACACCGAATCCGCTGGTGTTCACCAACCAGGCCGTGGGAACCACCTCGGCCACCCGGACGATCACCGTCACCAACACCGGCACTGCCGCTGTCACCGTCAGCGCCAGTTTTGGTGGAGCTGATGCCAGCCAGTTCCCGAACACACCGGCAACGACGTGCGTCACCGGGAGGACCCTGGGCGCCGGCGCTACCTGCGCCATCAACGTGCGGTTCGCCCCGACCGGCACATCAGGCACGAGGACTGCGACCGTCACGGTGGTCAGCCCGAGTGGCGGAACCACCGTGGTCACGCTGACCGGCACGGCTACCACCCCGCCAACCATCGGGGCACTGGCCAACGTCAACTTCGGCGCCGGACGGATCGCCCCGCCCACCTCCGCCTCCAGGACACTCCTGGTGACGAACACGGGCGTCGATCCGCTGGTCATCAGTGGATTGGCGATCACTGGAGCCGCGAGCGCGCCGTTCAGCGCGACTCTCGGCACCTGCAGCACACCGGTGGCTGGTGGGGGCGGAACCTGCCAGCTCAACGTCAGCTTCGTACCAACCGTCGCACTGATCACCTCGACCGGAGTGCTGACAATCACCAGCAACGCCAGCAACAACCCGCGAGCCGTCACGCTCACGGCGCGCTCGTAGCAGTTCTGATCAGATAGCGAAGGCCCGGCTCCCCGAAAGGGGGACCGGGCCTTCGCTGTTGCTGGGTCGTCTTCGCCTGAATATCGGTCGGAAGATAGCGCCCTTGACTGGGCCACGGGCGAAAGGTGTTTCAGGCGCGGGAACTTCGAAGTAGTAAGGGCAATTCAGCGACCCTGAGATGCCCGAATTCAATAGTCGGGCGTCGATATCGGCCCGCCGCGCCGGGCGACGACGCCGACCGGTGAACCCCCTCGTCACCCGTTCGTGTGCTGGGTGGCGTTGATCGACCTCCGTCCAGAAGATCGACCGATCGATCCACCCACATTGGGGGGTACTAGTTCCCCGAATTGGGGGTTCTAGTACCCCCCTTTGGTCACTTACGGTGAAGCCCAGGGGTGGGACCCTTTCGCGTCAGATCTGGTTCTCGGTATCTTCCGGGCGCCTTCACCCGTGCTCCGGAGGCTGCAATGTCTGTTCGATCAATGTCTGTTCGATCAATCTCGGTGCGATCGACGCGTCGAGGCAGACGGTTGCTGGCCGGGCTCGTGACTGCCGCGGTGACCATCGGCATGATCGGCGCTGCTGCGCCGGTTTCGTCGGCCGCGGTCGCTCCGGTGGGTAACGGCTTCACCGTCACTGCCGGTGACCTGAGCTTCATCCTGAAGCAGATCAAGATCTCCGAGCGGCATTCCAGGGCGCAGCAGGGCCTGGAGGCCGGGATTCCGGCGAACCCGGACAGGGCGAACGATCCGGACTACTGCCAGGCACTCCTCGCGCCGGGTGCGGACCGGGTGCCCGACATCCTGACCTCCTATGGCCTGCGCACCGTCGACGGCTCCTGCAACAACCTCAAGACCGGTCTGGCGAACGTGAAGATCGGCGCCGCCGACCAGGTGTTCCCGCGGCTGACGAACCCGGTTTTCCGGGACGCGGAGCCGATCACCGACTCGCTCCCGGTCGGGGCGCCCGGCCCGACCAGCTACGCCGGGAAGAAGGGCAGTGTCGTCGACAGCCAGCCCCGGCTGATAAGCAACCTGATCGTCGACAAGACATCCACAAACCCGGCCGCCATCGCGGCGGCCGGCTTCCCGGTCCGCTCCCAGGCGGCGGCCAAGGGCGTCGTGCCGTGCCAGCAGGTTGCCGGCTCGGATCCGGTTGTCGACATCTCCCCGGCGACCCCGGTCGGCTGCGTGCCGGCCCATCAGAGCCTGTTCATCCCTAACGTCACCACCGACGTCGGACTGTCCCCGCCCTACAACTCACTGTTCACCTTCTTCGGCCAGTTCTTCGACCACGGCATCGACCAGACCGTCAAGGGCGGCGCATCCGTCTTCGTGCCGCTGCGCGCCGACGACCCGCTGATCGCCGGAGCCGACCACGTCTTCGGCACCCCTGACGATCTGGCGCCGCAGCTGCGGTTCATGGTGCTCACCAGGGCGCAGAACCAGCCCGGCCCGGACGGGATCCTGGGCACGACTGACGACATCCAGAACGCCAACAACACCGATACCCCGTGGGTCGACAACAGCCAGACCTACACTTCGCACTCCTCGCACCAGGTGTTCATCCGTGAGTACAAGCTGAATGCCGCGAATCGCCCGGTCTCCACCGGCAAGCTGCTGGGCGGGCTTCCGGCCGGCCAGACGTACGCCAATTCGCCCGATGGGCAGAGCGGCATCGGCACCTGGGCCGCGGTCAAGCTTCAGGCCGCGACCATGCTCGGCCTCAAGCTGGCCGACGCGGACGTCACCAATGTCCCGATGCTGGCCACCGACGCCTACGGCATGTTCATCCCCGGACCACTGCGCGGGTTGCCGCAGTACGTGACCCAGGGTGTGCTCGTCGAGGGTGACACCGCGAACCCGGTACCCGTGCCGGCCGATGCGCTGCACTTCGACACCCCCTTCCTGACGGACATCGCGCACAACGCCGACCCCAGCCCGCAGGACACCGACCACAACCCGGCAACGCCGCCGGTCGCGCCGACCCCGGACGCCGACAACACCCCGTCCGCCGATTTCGCGAGCCAGCCGGCCGGCACGTATGACGACGAGATGCTCAACGCACACTTTGTCTGCGGTGACGGGCGTTGCAACGAGAACATCGCACTGTCCACCATCCACACCGTCTTTCACTCCGAGCACAACCGGCTGGTCGACGACATCAAGAACACCCTGACCAACGACGGCACGGCCGCCGGCTTGGCCGCCCTGCCCGAATGGCAGCTGCCAACCGCCGGAAACCCAGACGGCTGGAACGGTGAGCGGCTCTTTCAGGCGGCCCGTTTCGTCAACGAGATGGAATATCAGCACACGGTCTTCGAGGAATTCGCCCGCAAGGTGCAGCCGGGAGTGCGGCCGTTCCACGTGTACTCGCCGGACGTCAACCCGGCCATCAAGGCCGAGTTCGCCCACGCCGTTTACCGCTTCGGGCACTCCATGCTGGACGACACCGTCGCCCGGAAGAACATCGACGGGACCGACAACTCGCTGCCGCTGCTGACCGCGTTCCTCAACCCGCCGGCCTTCTTCGACGGCGGCGGCGGCAAGGTTTTGACTCCCGAGCAGGCCGCCGGCAGTGTCGTCATGGGCTCCTCGGATCAGGTGGGCAACGAACTCGACGAGTTCGTCGTGGAGACGCTGCGGAACAACCTGCTCGGCCTTCCGCTCGATCTGGCCACGCTGAACCTGACCAGGGCCCGCGAAGCCGGGGTCCCGCCGCTCAACGGTTTCCGTCGGCAGCTGTTCGCATCCACCAATGACGGCCAGCTGGCCCCCTACACCAGCTGGAGCGACTACGGCCAGCACCTCAAGCACCCCGAATCGCTGATCAACTTCGTCGCCGCCTACGGCACCCACCCGACAATTCGGGATTCGGGACCTGATGGCGTGCTCGGCAATACCGACGACGTGACGACCATCGCGGCCAAGCGGGCTGCGGCCAGGGCCATCGTCGACCCCCGCCCGGCCGACACCAGCGTCACTCCGAACATTCCGGCGGACATCCCGCCGACCGATGCCGCGGACTTCATGTACGGCACCAATGCTTGGGCAGACGCGGCGGGCCTCACCACTACCGGTCTGGACAATGTCGACCTCTGGGTGGGTGGCCTTGCCGAGGTGACCAACCTGTTCGGTGGCCTTTTGGGCAGCACCTTCAACTACGTCTTCCAGAACCAGTTGGAGAACCTGCAGGACGGGGACCGGCTCTACTACCTGAACCGGACCCCCGGGATGAACCTGCGGAGCCAACTCGAAGGCAACTCGTTCTCCGAAATGATCCAGCGCAACACCGACGGCACCAACTCACTGAAGGCCGACGCTTTCGCCACCGCCGACTGCAGGTTCCAGCTCGCCAACCTGGAAGGAACCCCGGCCGGCTTCATCGCCCACGGGGCGACTGTGGCGGACGATCTGACGACCACCGACTGCGACGAGTCGAAGCTGTTGCTGCGCAAGCCGGACGGCACCATCCAGTACAAGGCGATCAACAGCGTCAACCCGACGGGTATCAACAGCCAGTCTGTCTACAACGGCACGCCGGGCGTCGACCGCATCTTCGGCGGCAACGACAACGACACCTTCTGGGGCGGCACGGGCAACGACGTCATCGAGGGCGGCGGCGGCGACGACATCGCCCTGGGTGGTGCCGGGAACGACATCATCACCGACCTGTCCGGTGCCGACATCCTCAAGGGCGGTCCGGGTAACGACGCCATCGACGCCGGCATCGGGAACGACATCGTGATCGGCGGTGACGGGCAGGACTTCCTCAACGGCGGCGGTAACGACAACGAGACGTTCGCCGGTCCCGGCAATGACTTCATCATCGCCGGCCAGGGCGCTGACACCGTGTTCGGTGACGGCGGCGACGACTGGATCCAGGGTGGCACCGGACAGGATCTGCTGCAGGGTGACCACGGCGCGCCGTTCTTCGACGACCCCGCCGAGACCGCACCGGGTAACGACATCATGATCGGGCAGCCGGGCGAGAACGACTACGACGCCGAGGGTGGCGACGACATCATGGCGCAGAACGCGGCCATCGACCGGAATGCGGGTGCGAGCGGCTTCGACTGGGCGATTCACCAGTACAACACCATCCCCGCGGCGGACGACATGATGATCAACAACAACCTGGGCGGGCTGCCCATCCAGGTGATCGTCAACCGCGACCGCTGGCAGGAGACCGAAGCCGACTCCGGTGGCAAATTCAACGACGTCATCAAGGGCACCGACGGGGTGCTCTCGGTACCGCGGTTGATCGGTGGCGGCGGCTTCTCCGGCTGCGACGCACTGGATCAGGCCGGCGTCGACCGGATCAAGGGCTTGGCCGATCTGCTGCCGCCGTCGAGCCAGTGGCTCGGCACAGCTTCCGCGGTGGCCGCTCTGTCGGTGTCCGGGCACTGCCCGCTGACCGGCCCGGTCTGGGGTGAAGGAGACATCCTCCTCGGCGGGCCCGGCAGCGACACCTTCACCGGTCGCGGCGGCAACGAGATCATCGACGGCGACAAGTCGCTCGAGGTCCACATCACC
>JBBRDH010000047.1:0-34233 GCA_038204125.1 Mycobacteriales bacterium | reverse complement strand
GGCAGTCAGCAGCCACACACACAGACCAACACAATCCTGGTTCGAGCGGCGCCGACCTGCAGCGCCCCGTCCTCCCAACCCACCAGCGAGGAACGCTCGTCCCTGGACCCAGTGTCGATGCTTACCGCGATGGACCATCCGTCGGCCTCACGAAACCTGAGCCAGAACCACTTATCGTGCAGGTTCACAGCGGCGACGGGTGCGGAGGCAGAATGCGGCAAGAACAGCAGTCAGCAGCCATGCCTCAAGGGCATCACACCCCTTCCCCGGTCCAAGCGCCGCACCCCGCCAGTTTCACGAAACCTGAGCTGAGCCAGAACCAAGTAATTTGGCGATTGACACAATTACCTAAACCCACAGATCGTAAGGCAATCCCTGCCATAGCAGCAGCAACGCCTCATCTTCGTTCCATCTATTTTGCTCACGCCGAACGTCACCCAATAACTTTCCGTACGGGCGCCCTGCTCCCGGGCATCACCGAGGAGGAACTGGCTGCAGACTGTTGCCATACCGGCCGCACCCCCAAACGCTGCGGTAACCGCTGCCGCAATCCCGCCGCTCGTGATGAACGCAGTCGTCAACCCAGCCGCCTGGCAGGCCAGAAAGCTGGTCCGTCGAACCGGTGTCACAGCCGCGAACTCGTCGCGCAGCCAGCGCCGTACACCTCTCGCGCTCGCTGCAAGGTCGGCGACCACCTCAGAAGGAAATGATCCGGTAGCGACGCTCTTTCGCAACTCACTCAAATTCTTCCGATGACGGACCACGCACCGCTCATGGCGTATGCCCACTGCCCGCCCCAGTAGTTCGCGAGGAGTGGTTGGCGCGGTCGAAAGGAGATATCCGACGAACGACGGCAGTACGTCGGTGGTCGCCAGCTGTTCAGTTGGTGGCCGCCGCTTGTTGACCTCTGCAGCAATCCGCTGCAACATCTCAGGTCTCGCTAGTACGTCGCGTCCGGCTGCGCCGAGGAGAAGATGTTCGGCAAGGGCGAGACGTTTCGACTGTAGGACGTGGACACCGCCAACCTGCCGGGCGTATTCGTTGAATAAGCGCTCACCGAAGGCAAACCGCAACGCGGTAGCATCCAACGAGACATCTGGCGGAACTCGCAGCGCCGACAGGTCCGGGGTCCACTGATACTCGAAGGTCTGCAGCTCGCCACTGATCGAGGCGACTAGCTCAGCTAAGTTCTGTCCAGGCCGAGCAAGCGATGCGCGTAGGTCAAGCACCTGCTGCAACTCGGCAATGGCCTTTGCCTTGGCGGGCTGATAAGCATCGGGGTCGACCTGAACGGACACCAGGCCCAGATCGAGGGCATCCGAAGTTTCCCAGAGTTCGATGGGGTATCCAAGAATCCCCTCCGGGTATGTGGCTGCGTAGTCAAAGACGTGGAGACCATCCTGCAGGACGAGCAGGTCAATGAAGTCGCGAAGCGATGACACGTTCTCTCGCAGTGCCAATTGGGCGTGCAGCATGGTCTCGTGGGCGAGGCCGGCTGCGCCCCGTACGAAGACGTGTGCGCTGCGCACGACCATGGGATCGAGAACGATAGCTCCGCTTAACCCGGGCCAGTCACTGGGCCCGTGTACCTCAAGTTGCGTGACCATTTGCCCTCCAACGGCGTGTGCTCAATCTTCGATGGGCCGGCGGTGAGGATGATTGACGCGTTATCCGAGTGCGCCGAGCGGACCGGGCTATGCCGCATGGTTAGAGGTATTGCGCTGATGCTACCTGCGCCTGAGCGACCAACTGCCGGTCGGCCCAGCAGCGAGGTGAAACGTTCCAAGACCGTTGGCGTGCACGCGACGATGCCGACCGGCGGGCTTGAGCTATCGAGACTGCCCGTCCCCACCTGTCGAAAGTTGCCGTTCGAACGGGCGGATGATCAACTGGGCGTTGTCTGGTCCTTCCGGGATCTCGAATGAGGCAGTGTAATCGATCGGCTACCCGAGCGCATCTAACAGACACGGCTGCTGATTTTCGTTCCAAGCGCCTCGACATCGCAGCCTCCTCAACGCCGCTTCAGCCTGGATCCAGCGCGTGGAATGACGTGATTGGTGTGCCGGTGAGGCGGATGGCCTCTGACCTGGCAGAATGGTGATTGCTGAGATCCCCAAGCTGCCGAGCAGAAGGCCATCCGCGAGATGCAACTATCCCAGATCCCGACGGTCGACGAGCCGAACTTGATCGGCTGCGCCGGGCTGGTTCCGGTATGCGATTGGCCCGCCACGCCGGGCTACCGCGGCGAAGTTGTCCTGGATCGTCGCGGGGCTGCTCGCCTGAGTTGACAGCATCGACGACTTGGCGGTCCTGCGGGGGTGAAGATCGTGCTCGAGCCGATTTTCGACTCCGGTATGTTGCCGTCTTCTTTCGGGTTCCGCTCTCATTTCGTGAGTGAAGCACCGGCAGCTGGGACTACCGCCGTCGCGGGCAGCGGTGACGGGGGACCTGCCACTGCGGGCCCACTCGGGTTGTCTGTGCGCCTCGTCCTGAGTTGCCCGGCGAGCGCGCGGGCCATTTGTCGGGCCGGCGTTTCGATGGGGGCGGCGGCCGCGAGGACGGCGGCGCGCGCGGCCCGGGCGCGGAGAGTTCGGCTTCGGGAGTCCTCGGTGTGGTCGGGGTGGCCGATTGCCGGGGTCTGGTCGGCGAGGTCGCCGAGCCAGGCGATGACGGCCCCGGGTCCGGCTCCGGTCCAGGTGCGGACAGCAAGAACCGGTGCGAGGGCCGGTGCGGTGCAGCCGACCTTGACGAGTGCTTCGACCCTGGACTTGAGGCTCGAGGTGGTGAGTTGTCGCTGGAGCGGTTCGGGTAGATGTTGGCGGACTACCCGGAGCAGGGCGTCGACCCGGCCGTCGCCGTTGGGCGGGTGAGCCGGGGATCCGGCCGCCAGCGGACCGATAGGTCCGCCCACTCCCCGCAGGACTGGTGGTGGTTGTTCCTTTCTTGGTTTGTGGTTCTTTTCCTTGCTGCGCAGCATCCTGCGCAGGGGCCGGTGCAGGATTCTGCCCGGGGGCCCGACTATCGGGCGACCCATGGGCAACTTCCTGCGCAGGGGTCTGACCTGCGCAGACCTGGTAGTCCACATTTGGCTGCGACCTGATCGCGGACCCCTGGGCATCGTTCTGCGCGGGGGGTTTGACCTGCGGCACTGGCCGGACGGCGGGGTGCCGCGGCGGTGGCCGACGAGGGGGTGTTTGGTTCCCATTCGAGGATGTAGAGGCTGCGGGCCCGGCCGTGGTCGTGGCGCCACCGCTGCTGCACGGTGAGGTAGCCGGCGTCTTGGAGTTCGGTGAGGTGGGTGTCGACGGAGCGGACGGATTTCCAGCCGACATCGGCGGCCAACCGGGCCCGGGACTCCCGGTCGGTGGCCTGGTCGCCGTAGGTGTACGAGGCCAGCACGGACCACAGCCGGACGGCGTGGGAGCTGATCGTGGGGTTGCGGAGCAGGGAGGTGGGGGTCATCGCGAACGGTGGCCGGCCGCGGACGATCAGCCCGTCCGCGGTCGTCTCGAGGTTTTCCGTGGTTTCCATTGCGGGCGGTCAGCGGGGCTCGAGGTCGCCGGCGATGCCGTCGAACCGCTTGAGGAGCCTGGTGAACACCGCAATCTGGTCTCGCAGGGACTGTTCGAGCGCTCGCACCAGGCTCGTCAGCTCTTTCCGGTCCCCGTCAGGAGCCTGAGCGACGTCGTTGGCGGCGTCGAGTTCGGCGTTGAGCTGATCGAAGTCGGGCATCTGATCGAGGAGACATGCTGCCCGCTCGATGATGCCGAACGGGCCCCCCATGCCGCCCTTCGTGACGGGAAGGGCCGGATTCGACGGCGGTATGGCCTTCCTGCCGGTGACGCCGGGAGTGCTGGCCGGGGAACGTGAGGACCGGCCGGATCCGCCGCGAGCCCGGATGGCCGGCGCTTCCAAACTGCTCGGCGTGGGATCGCTGGGTTGTGGGCCGGCGTGGGCTTCCCCGCAGTGCCGACCCCGACCCGGACACCATCATGAGCCAGGACAGGGAACTCGACGAGATGCTGGCCATCGACCCGGTGGACTCCGGCTGCGCGGCGGGCTTCGAAGTGTTGCACCAGTACGTCGAGGTCGAGCTGTCCGGACGCGACCCAGCGGACGCTCAGCCGGGCCTCGCCGCGCACCTGCGTAGCTGCCCGGCGTGCCGGGAGGACTACCGCGGACTGCGCGAATCGGTCGGTCAATTCGGCGGCGCACGTCCACCGACGATCTGACTCTTAGCGGCACGGAGGCGAACCATGTGGGTCCGAATCGACCAGATCACGTTCTCGGCAGGCCGTGCCGGCGACGTCGTTGACCATCTGCGCAACAACGCAGTGACCGTCCACGAGGGCCCCAGCTTCCTGGGCTTCCGGCTCCTCATGGACGCCGAGAACGGCGGCGCGCTCAACGTGTCGTATTGGAACGACCGTGACGACGCCCAGCGGGATGCTCACGGGTTGATGAGCCAGCCGCCTGCGGGGGCGGAGACGGTTGTCATCGGATCCATCGTCTACGAACTCGCCATCGACGCGGCTTAGCCTGGATCCACCGACGCGTTGCGAGTGTCTGATAGGGGAAATGCCCTTCTGAGCTGGGCAAATGGACTTGCTAAGGGTCACATTTCGCAGTAGCAGAGGGGCATCTCCTAGATGAAGCTATCGCATGCGGGGTTGTCGGCGTCGGTGGTGTTCGACGAGCCCAATCTGATGTCGCTCGGCGGGTTGGTTCCGGTGGTCAAACTCGCCCAGGACGCCGGTCTCCGTGATTTGGCGGACACGTATTTGTCGGTGCCGCGGGACCGGGGTGCGAATGCTGGTCTGAAGGTGATGTCGTTGGTCGCGGGGATGGTCGCCGGTGCGGACAGCATCGACGACATGGCCGTGTTGCGGCATGGCGGAATGCGACGAATGTTCGAGTTTGCTTACGCACCTTCGACTTTGGGGTCGTTCCTGCGGGAGTTCCGGTTCGGGCACGTCCGGCAGCTCGACGCGGTCGCGTCCCGGTTCCTCGCCGGCCTGGCCCGGCAAGCACCCATCATCGCGGGCTCTGGTGGCCCTGGGGGCTCGGGTAGCACTGGCGGGTACCGGTTCCTCGACGTGGACGACACGATCATCGAGGTCCACGGCTACTCGAAACAGGGCTCCGGCTACGGCTACTCCGGTGTGCGTGGGTTGAACGCATTGATCGCCACGGTCAGCACCACCCAGACCGCGCCGGTCATCGTCGCGCAGCGGCTCCGGAAAGGCGCGGCGAACTCCGCCCGCGGCGCCGCCCGGATCGTCGCTGACGCGCTGGCCACCCTGAAACGGCTACCGGTCAACGTCGTTGAGGCGGCACCGACAACACCCGCAGCACCGGCGGTGCGGACATTACTGAGAGCGGACTCCGCTTTCTACGGCCGGCCCGGGATCGCAGCAGCGATCAAAGGCGGGGCACATGTATCGGTCACGGTTCGCATGGATCCCCGAATCAAAGCCGCGATCACTACGATCACCGCCGATGCGTGGACGACGATCGAGTACACCGACGCCGTCTTCGACGAGACGACCAACCGGTGGGTGTCCAGGGCCGAGGTCGCCGAAATCCCGTTCACCGCGTTCGGGTCGAAATCGAAGGCCGAGCAGATCCCCGGCCGCCTCGTGGTCCGCCGGATCCCGGACCTCAACCCCAGCAAAGGTTCTGGCCAACCGACGTTGTTCGATGTCGACACCTGGCGGTTCCACGCGTTCTTCACCACCAGCGACCTCGACACCGTGACAGCGGACAAGACCCACCGGCAACACGCGATCATCGAGCAGGTCCACGCCGATCTGAAGAACTCAGCCTTGGCCCATCTTCCGTCAGCTGCGATGTGTGCCAATGCCGCGTGGTTGGTGCTGGCCGTCATGGCGTTCAACCTCACTCGCACCGCCGCGGTGACAATCAGCGGACCGAAGCTGGCGAAGGCAACGACCGGCACGATCCGCCGGAAACTCATCCACCTCCCGGCCCGGATCGCCCGATCCGGTCGGCGACTGAAACTCCATCTACCAACCGGGTGGCCCTGGCAGTCGGCGTTCACCCAACTCGACCTCCGCCTCCGCGGAACCTGACCGCCGGCACCCACCCAACAACCCAGGCCAACGCCGCAACCAAGGACCCGGACGACACCGATCACAGTGCGGCTGACAAGACCACGCCCACATGCAGAATCACCTACAAAATTCAGGACGTCCACCGCTACCAAACCGGGTCGGTGGATCCGGGCTTAGCCGTCACCTCCGCCCAACCGACTGAATAAGGTGTCGGCTGCGGGGTAAGACCTCCGACCACGGTGATGCCAAGCCTGCGTCACATATTCACGCGGGCTGCCAGGGAGTCGTCTGACGCCCTGAGCATCCGGAGGTTTGCATGAGTCAGTGCCGACGCGGTAGGTATCGCAGCGGCAGGCGTCGTTCATGTGGACACCGCCGTACGAGTACATGGGCAGTAGCCGCCATCCCGTATAACTCGCCGAGCAGAGATAGGCTGGTGTCGCTGACCCAGTAGTCACCATGATCGTAAGCGCACTCAATCGCCTTCGGCAGCCATCGTTCTTCAGGGCCGCCGGTATACCCAACTGCGGCCTTCTGTGGTCCAGGATTCAGTTCACCCCGGGAACTCCGAGCGAGCCACTGGCCAGGTTCAAACAACCTTCCTAGGACAGCGTCGTTGCCCGAATACATCGCTTTCTCAGACTCAGCGAGAGGAGCGGCGTATCTTCCCCCCGGAACACACAAGCCTTCAGGCACGGCTGCGGCAAACAATAACATCGTCCGGACTTTCGGGCCCTCTAGCTGCTTCACCAATTTTGCTGCTTCCAATGCAAGCCGAGAACCAAGCGAGTGAGCAACAAAATCCACTTTAAGCCCAGGATTCCACGGCATTATCTCTCGAAGATGGGTGGCAAGTAAGGCGCCTGCATCAACGGCGTCACGTACTTCCATGAAGTAGAAGAGTGCCGAGGACCCGCGGTGCTTTGTGGTGTCGCCGGGCCAAAAGAACCAAACGGTCCCATCGAGCAAATCAGAGCCCCTGAGTCCCCGCACCCTCTTATGAGTTATCTCCCATACGTCAGCCGCTCGGTACTCGCTGTTATTGAAGCCGTGTATCCAAATTGTTAATCGTCTATACCCAACGGTTCTGCCAAACTTGGAGTCAACCTTGCTTGCTAACGCCCCACCGCGCTTCTCATCCCTCGTCGTCCACTCTATGGGGCCGGTCATCGTCGCCCTCTACGAATGAACGACGACAAGAGATCGTGAGCCAGCGCGGCAAAGTACCCGCCGAACACAAATGAGCCCATAAGAAGGGCAACGTTACCCACGAAGGTTAGAGGGAAGGCAATAAGAGCCAAGATTCCGATAAACGTCGAGGCAGTAGCCGCTGCCAAGTGCATACTCCACCGCCATTGTGTCGAAAGGCTCGACTGCAATGCGTCCAATCGGGATGCTGTATCTTCCCGTAACCGCGCAAGCCACTCACCTTGGTTCATTGAGTTAGGCACCGGTAGGTAAGCCTCGGCAGCAGGGCCTAACAATGCTGTCAAGATGAGAGGGAGTTTCTTACTTTCTGCAACGGCCGACGTAGCCTGGGACGGAGCCGAATAGGCTAACTGCCCTAACGCTTGATCCACTTTGGCCGCCAGCTGCGCCGTGAACTGTTCGATCGGCATGTCCAACCTCACGGCCGGGAGCTTACTACCACCGCCTGCGACGGGAAGCAGCTCCGGAAGCTTTTGGCGAGTCGAGTAGGTCAATCTCGGGAACATGAATACGTAGAACATCCCCCTTAGGAATACCAGCGTCTTCAATGCCTCGACAATGGCCATACCCGTAATGCCAGCCACTGAGTTAAACAACAGGAAGTTGAGGATGCCGTGTGCAAGGTTTGCGAGCCGGTCAGGAGCGCTCAGTTCCAACTTATTAGAGCGAGCGGCTATAACGAATATCGCTATGCCAACGACAAGGAATAAGAGGAAGCAGGTTAACAGCACAATTCGTTTCCCCGGGGACGCGGAATTTCTTTGAAGATCTATAGTCGCTTTCCGGCCGGTTGAAATGGTTCTACCTAGCGAACCAATACCTTGCTGAGGTATCGAATCAACCATCCCACTAAGTTTGCCCTCTACCTGTGGAAACTCCGCTCCGCCTTCAGTCCGAAAGATGATGCCAATTGTCCCGTTGCGCTGCAGAGCCGAAAAAGTCAGCGTAACGACGCCACCAGCCCGAGGAGCGGAAGAGGTAGATATGACGCACGCGGCCTTGATCGTTGCGTCCGTATCAGGATCGATCGAGACGCTCGTGACCTTCGATTGAGCAAACTTAAACAGAATCGGGGACGTAATATTCGTGGCCCCGATTTGTTTAGGGCCATCGTTAACTATTAGCACCCTGACCACTGCCGGTTGATCTGCTGTAGCACCAGCTTGAACAGTGTCAGTAATACAGGTCAAGTGAGGTCGGATAGATCCTTCAGAGTCTCGATCTTGGGATCGGCGCTCACGCAGAAAATAGCGGAGCGCCACAGACGCCACGACACCGGTCCCGATGAGGACCAGTGTTGAAAAGAACGACGAAGTACTCACAGCGAGGATAGTACCAACAACTCGAGGATACGGCCACATGAACCGGTCCGAGCAAGGACGACGTCAGTATCAGGCGGCGAACGTTTAGCCCAGGGCGCCGTGGTGCCTTTCGGTTGTGTTGAAAATCGATAGTTGATCTCGGTCAGCGGTTGATGGCGGTCGAGGGCATGGCGGAGCGACCGGCTGGTCCGGTGTTTCCTTGGCTGTTCGATGCCCGCGGGCAGTGGTGGGGTGATGGTCAGTTCGTCGGCGGCGGCCTGATGCCGACGGTGACCAGTTTCTGAAACCCGTCGCTCCATGGCCAGTTGAGGGGGAGTCGCAGGGTGGCTTTGCGGGCAGAGTGGACGACCCGTCCAGCAACATTGATCAGTTGGGTTCGGACTGTCGCGGTGACGGCCCTCTTGTGCCGTCCGCCGGCGGCCATTCCGACTGCGCGGGTTAGGTTGAACGCCATCGCCGACAGCACCAACCAACCCGAATTGGCCATGAACTGGTTGGAAGGAAAATGGGCCATGGGGCCGGCTTTCAGGTCAGCGATGACCTGTTCGACGATCGCGTGTCGGCGGTGATCGGCCTCCGCGGTCAGGGTCGGCAACGGCGAGTCGGTGAATACGGCGTGGTGCCGCCACACCGGGAACAACTCGCCCTGTTCGTTGGCGGTGACATGGTCGGGGTTGGCGTCGCGTACCCGTCGCACGATCAGCCGTGCCGGGACCTGACCGGTCTTACCTCGGGAAGCGAAAGCGGTGAAACGGGTTTCGGCGACCTGCGCATCGGACACCCATTGGTTCAGCTCTTGGTCGAACACCGCCTTCGGGTACTTGATGGTGGTCCAGGCGTCGTCGGGGATCGCCGCGATCGCCGCGATCACAGCGCGGTCCTTGCGGGCGGTGATGGAAAACCGGGCGCCGCCGCGGCGGGCCGCGGCGATGATGTCCCGGTTGTAGTAGGCGCTGTCCGCCCGCAGGACCACCATCCCGCTCGAACCGCACGCCCTGGTCGTCTTCAGACTGTCGGCGACCAGCCGGGCTGCGCCGCGGGCCGAGTTCGCGGACCCTTTCCGCAGCCGGGTCGCCACGATCACCGGCGCCGACCCGGCGGTGGATGCGATGCCCAGCAACGCGTTGAGCCCTTTCACCCCGGAGTAGCCGTAACCGCTGCCCTGCTTCGCATATCCATACGTCCGGCGGACGGTATCGTCGATGTCGACGTAGGTCACCGCCGGGTTAGGGTCCAGCAACTTCACCTGCTCGCAAAGGCCGGTCAGGAACCTGGCGGCGACCGCGTCCAACTGCCGGACGTGCCCGAACTTCAACGATCGCAGGAACGTGCCCAAGGTGGTGGGTGCCCGCACCCCGGTGAACAGCCGGCCCATGCCGCCGTGCCGCAGCACCGCCATGTCCGCGATCGAATCCGCACCGGCCACCATCCCGCCGACCAGCGCCGATACCTTCAACCCGGCGGCGTGGCCCGGACCGCCGGGAACGGTCAGATGGCGATCGGCCAGCTCGATCAACCCCGCCCGGCTCGCCAAGGCCACCGCCGGCACCAAGCCGGCGTGCGACACGAGATTTGGCTCGTCGAACACCATCGACCGCACCGGAAACCCATGACATAGTTGCATCCGCGGAGTGCCCTTCATAACTGGACCGATCGAACCCTAGAGAAGTCCGATCCTCCTGCCTTGCAAGGGCATTCCCGCGCTACGACTCGCCGATTACCTCACCCGACGGCGCATTCGGGTTTAGGCGTGAGACAAGAGCTGAAGAGGTACCTTTACACAGCCTGGCAAGCCCAGGGCAGGTCATCTGACTAACATCATCAAGGGCACCAAGATTCCTGTAATGACAGTGGTTTATAACGATGACTGAGTCGTCAACATTGTTGCTTCAGCAAGATATGTGGCCGGTCATTAGTGGGTCCTTAACAAGCTCTTCGTACTGAAGCTGGGTGTTGGGTTTGATCCCTGGGCGACACGCCGGGGCGAAGTTGCGCTGATGTGAGGCGTGGGGCCCCTCACGATCCGTGTTCACGGCGAAATGGACACGAGCGCAAGGAGGCCCAGGTGAGCGGAGATGTTACCGCTGTTTTCGTGCTGCCCGGATTTCGGATGTTAGCCACAGAGGTGGTCGACAGCGAGGTGGTGCTGTCGGTGGAGACGCCGCGGCGACCGGTGGGTTGCCCGCGGTGCGGCGCGGTCGCCCGGGTGAAGGACCGCCGGACGGTGACCGTGCGGGATTTACCCACCGGCGGGACTCCGGTGATTGTCAAGTGGCGCAAGCGGATTTTCGAGTGCCGATACGCGTTGTGCGAGAACAAGACTTGGACGGAGCGGAACGAGGCGGTCGCACCGCGGGCGGTGCTGACGGAGCGGGCGCGGCGGTGGGGGTTCGAGCAGGTCGGCTTCGGTGACCGGGCGGTCAGCGCGGTCGCCGGCGAGCTCGGCGTCGCTTGGCGCACGATCATGACCCAAGTCAGTGGCCGAGGGAAGCCGCTGGTGGACGACCCGGAGCGGCTGGCGGGGGTGCGGGCGATCGGTGTCGATGAGACCTCGTTCCTGCGGGCTACTGGCAAGCACCCGACGCAGTACGCCACCGGCATCGCCGACCTGTCCGCCGGCCGCACCGCGCGGCTGCTCGATGTCACCAAGTGCCGCTCCGGCACCGTGCTGGGCCAGTGGCTCGGGGCCCGCGACGACAGTTGGCGCGCAGAAATTCAAACCGCCTCGCTGGCCCTGTTCCGCGGCTACGCCACCGCCTTGACCAGCCATCTCCCCGCCGCGGTCCGGGTTCTCGACCCGTTTCACCTGGTCAAACTGGCCCGACTGTCCGTAAACCAGGTCCGCCGCCGCGTCCAACAGGACACCACTGGACACCCCGGGCTCGCCGGTGACCCGCTCTACCGCGCCCGGCTGATCCTGCGGCGGCGCCATGACCGGCCCACCGCCCGGCAAGCCGTGCGGCTCCAAGCGGCGCTGCTGGCCGGTGACCCCAACGACGAGGTCACCTTGGCTTGGGCGGTCGCGAACGTCTGATGCAGGCCTACGCCAACCTCGACCGGGCCGCCGGCCGCGTCGCCGCCGAGCGGGTGATCACCGCGGCCAAGACCTGCCCCGTCCGCGAGGTCGCCCGCCTGGGCCGGACTCTCAACGTGTCGCGCACCGAGTTCCTGGCCCGGTTCGACCACCCCGACGTCTCCAACGGACCCACCGAGAACGTCAACCTGAAGATCAAGAACACCAAACGCATCGCCCGCGACTACCGATCCTTCGACAATTACCGTCTGCGACTACTTCGCGGGCCACGGACTCATCCGGGAAGATCATCAACCGACACGGATGCGAACCCGCCGACCCAGCTTGACTACGTAGACCCGGTTATCCCCAGTCTTGACCGACGCCCAAATCGAGTACGCACTCACGGACGTACTTCACCTGGTTCGCTTGTATCGTTTGCTTGGTTCTTCACCACCATCGATGATGTACCTACGCACCGCCTGACTCAGGGGATCTCGACGATCCTGCGCGCTCGACAACTCCTGAAGACAATCCGCAGCCGATGCCCCAAGATCGACGCCGCCGTCACGCAGGTGGCCGGCTTCGCCCGGATGATCAAAGATCTCGCCGGCGACAAAGACACGCTCACCGCGTGGACCGCCGCCGTCGATCACGACCTACCGACGCTGCGCTCGTTCACCCGCGGGCTCCGCCTCGACCTCGGCGCCGTCACCGCCGGGCTGACCCTGCACTACAACTCCGGCGAAGTGGAGGGCGCCGTCAACAAGAGCAAGGCCCCCAAGATGCAGCTGTTCAGACGTGCCAAGCCCGACCTGCTCAGAAAACTGATCTTGCTGTCCTGAACGTCGCAAACACCAGTCACGATCGATGGCGCCGCGCGTGACACCACGGCAAGACGGGCCCAGCACCCCGGACAGCCGCCGCCGCTCCCGCCGCGATGACCACCGAAACGGCACTCCAACCCGCGCAACGCCTCGCGGCCCGCCGCGGTGTAGAACGTGCCGCCTGGTGGGTTCACGTCCCCCTCCGCACGACGGGGTCGAGGCGTTGGGTGCTGTTCCCGGGCGCAGCCATCCCCGGCCCGAACGCTGATCTTCGCCGAGGTCGACCGCCCCATCCGTTCACGAAGCCTGAGCCAGAACCATTTACTGTGTAATTCACACCACCAAGATCGACTACGCTCAGCGACGACGCCTTGACGCCCGCTTGACCTCTCCTCGCCGGACGACCAAACTATTACTATGAGCATGAGCTCCGCCTCAGCGCGGACAAGGCTCGCGCCAAGCTGGCGACGGTTCGGTGCGATCGCGCTGACCTGGTACGGGATAGTCACGATCTTCGGCGCCGCTTACCTCATCGTCCGTCGCATTTGGCCTCACACTGGCGTCGGCACGGCACTGATCGTGGGCGCGCTCGCAGCGGGACCGCTCGCTCTCGCGTTCACATGGGAACGCCTCACCGGGCTCCGATTGTTCGGCGTCGAAGTCACGCTTTCCCAAGCCACGGTTCTGGTTGATCAGACGCTCGCAACTGCGCTGTCCCAAAATGCGTACTTTAGTGGCAATTCGGCCATCTTCGAGCTCGTTGATAAAGCAATTGGGAACGCGACCATCGAACTTTTGGAATTCAACCTGCGGACCACTCAATACTGGTGGTCGACCCGCCTCTTTCTTCAGGCGGCGCTCGTCGAGGACCGGACGAAGATTCAGAGGATGGTATTCGTAGAAGGCGACGCTGAACGCCGCTACGTGGGTATGGCATCGCCGGGCGCTGTCAGGAGAGCGCTGGCTCAACCTCCGGGGATGAACCTCGAACTTGTATACCGTCAAATCGAGCAGGATGTCCGACACACCCCGGGACCACCCGGCCACAGTGAAGTGCGACGGATTGTCGAGACCTGGTCGATGCACATGTTCAGCAGAACCGGCCAGAACATCGATGTCACCGAGGAAACAGCCAAGACGGCTGTTTCACCAGAGCTGCTTATGGAATGGGTAACTCTGGAACGGGAATCAGTCGACTGGGACCAGCCACTGGATTCTGCTCTCCTGCAAGCACTTGTCCTCGACAAGGCAACCCACTTTGTACCGCTCACCCAGAACGGCAAGCTTGATCGGGTCGTGAATGCGGACGCCTTTGCTCGTCGCACCGCAACCCAGGCCCTGCGTGCCAAACTCCGCTGATAGGAACGGCGGCAAGTAACCATTGATCACACACAAGTGGTAAAGAACCAAGAAGTCAACGTGCGGCACGACCCCCGCGACCTCGCCGAGATCCGGGTCTTCCACAACGACCAGTGGGATTGCCCAGGGTTTGGTTGACCACTGATCCTACGAGGACGAGTTCCTCGCTGGAAGGATGCTCACCATGCCCAAGGCCGACCCCGAAGGGTTCCGCCGCAGCGACGACGTGGTCGCCCTCGCCCGGAAGCGAGAGAACCCGCGGACCCAGATCGCTAAGGATTCGGGATCTCCGAGCTGGCGGTGCACAACTGGGTGAACAGAGCCGATGGCGCCGACGGGTTGGCGGCCGCGCCGGCCGCCAGCAAGTGGTCCAGGCGGCGCTGAAGCTGGCGCAGACAACACCCCCAACGAGGTCGAGCGGGAGTGGTTCTACAATGAATCAGCAGCATGAAAACCAATATCACAGTCCGGAGACCGCGGGGCATGTCGGGGAAAGTCCCGCTAGTACCGTCGACAACGCAAAGATTCCGGGTCCGTGCGAGCTACGCCGACACCAGCCGGTGCGTCAATGTGAGCACATCGAGGACGGCCTGTGGCACACGAGTTCCCGCAGGTCGCCCTTGTCGAGCCAAAGATGGCGACCGAAGGCATTCTCACCGCTTATTCGCCGGGTAGGGTGTCCCGCCTATCATTAGGCTTTGGTATCCGTCAATTTCTTATGACCGAACGCGCTATGGGCGAGCGACTTCTTGCGCAGCAATTCCTTTCTGGTCGCTTCGGAACGGATTGGAACGTAACGCATAGCGTCCTTTACTATTCTTTATGGCTTCAAGTTCTACAACCGCGGCACGCACTGATGTATCGTCGGCTCGGTTCGAATTCATCCACTCCAAAGTATCGGTTAGTGCCCCTTTCGTCTGGCCGTAGCGTGCCGCCAATTCGCGCAATTCGCGCGACAGAGCGGCATTCTCTGCGTAGTTCTTGATTCTCGGCACGAGCGCACTTATTGCCGCGGCAAGCGCCAGCCCCGATTTTCAAAATGATCGCCCAACCCGCCTTAACATCAGTAACCAGTTTCCAGCCGGCGAGCCCGGCGATAGCGGCGAAGAGGCCTGCGCTGATGGACCATGTATCGGCTCTCTTCTGGAGTCCGTCAGCGTGATAGGCCAGAATCTCTCCCCAGAAGGTTGCACTTTTAAGGCTTTCAGCGACACGGTCCTTGCTGACTGGAATTGCCAGAGGCGACCTTCCCGAGGCGGTCGTGGTCTCACCGGTGGGGCAGCTGGTCGGGGCCGGTCGAGGTCTCACCGGCGGGTGGGAGGGGCACCTGGTCGGAGTCGGTCGAGGTCTCACCAGCGAGTGGGTCCTCATGAAGCGGGTGCGATCCGCGTACATCGTCTACAAAGTTGGCCATAGTTCGTCGTCCCGACTGTTCATGCGATCTCTTGGTACAGCACGATATCAGGCCCCATGCGACGGTCAAAACGGATACGTGCTTCTAATGGGCGGACACGGGCTGTGATCGAGTTCCAAGCATCAGACCGAACGGCAAGATCAACTTGCCGCCATACATGATCAACTACGGTCGCGGTACCGGGTTAACCTCGCGCTCTCTACCGAGTTGCATCCGTTGCTGAAAGTGGACACGACGGCGATGCAGGTGGTGTTCCAGGCTGGTGCGGTGTTTTTAATCGCGACCGCCGGGAAGGCTGGTTTGATCGGGCGTTGTCGGCAGGGTTGGCGCCGTGGCGCGGGCGGTGGGCGGTGCCGGATCCGGGAAGGTCCTGCTGGATCTGCGCTCAGCGTGGCAATGGGCGAAGACTTCTTGGCCGATATTTGGTTGTTACGGGCTGAGCCGGCGTTGTTCGGCCGGGTCGCCTCCGACCCGACGGTGTCTAGGTTGATCGACGCGTCGGCCGCCACACCGGAGGCGTCGTTGGCGGCGATCAACAACGCCAGAGCGAAGGTCCGGGCCCGGATGTGGAAGTTGGCCGGGGAAGACGCACCGGATCATCAGGTGGGAAAGGACCGCCCATTGGTCGTCGATCTGGATGGCACGTTGATCACCGCACGCCCACTCCGAAAGAATAGACCGCGCCAACATTCAAGCGGGGCTTCGGGTTTCACCCGCTGGGATCGTGGGTGGGCCAAGCCCTGACGGCACCGGTGAGCCGTGCCAAAGATGCTCTGCAAAGGCAACGTCGGCTCCAAGACCGCTGCCGACCACATCCAGGTCACTAAGGAGGCGCTGCGGCAGTTGCCGTTTCGTCGTCGCGGTGGGCGATCGGCAGGGAGGTGCTGGTCCGCGTCGGCGTCGGCGGCACCCACGAGTGCCTGAAATGGCTTTCGGGGCTGGGACTGTCGTATTCGATCGGGTTCGGCCTGTTCGAGACATGGCCGCCGAGATCGACGAACTCCCGGTGCGGCGTGGACGCCCGGCGTACGACGCCGACCGGAAGGTCCGGGAAGGGGCGTGGGTCGCCGAGCTGACCGGGATGTTGGACCTGCGGTACTGGCCGCCGGGATGCGGGTGTTCGTCCGGGCCGAACGGTCGCACCCCGGGGCCGCGGCTGCGGTTCGCCGACTCGGGCGGCTACCGGCTGACCGCGTTCGTCACCAACACCTGCAACGGTCAGTTGGCGCATCTGGAGTTGCGGCACCGCCGACTGGATCCGCGGCGCGAAGGACAGCGGCCTGAAGAACCTGCCTCTCAGAGACTTTGCGCAGAATGGCAGCTGGATCGCCGTAGTCCGGCTGGCCACCGAATTGACCGCATGGAAGCAAATGCTCGCCTTGACCAGCACCGACGCGCCGGTGGGAACCCCAACGACTGCGGCTGCTGTTCTCAGTAGCCGGAACCATCGCCGGCCGATCCCGCCGCTTCTGGCTTCACCTGCCCGGTCATGCCCCGCACCGATATCTGTTCACCGCCGGCCTGACCCGGGCAGAGCGAATCGGCCTGCCGGGATAGCGCAACAGTCTTACCTATCACGGTAACCGCTACCCGGATGTCGGCCCTTGACACGATCAGCCTGCAGCGGGAGGCTTCCACCACGATCGTTTGTCCGGTTTTTTCACCACGATCGTTTGGCCGGTTTTCGTCGCCCAGGAACCTGTAAGCGAGTTTCGGCTGTCTTCAGCCTAGTCGCTCTTGGAGAGCGCGTGGCAAAGGTCGACGGCCGTGACCCTCAAGCGTGAGTGGAGGAACACCGTGGCTGACCAATTATCGGCCGTGGGACCTGACGCGGAAACCGACCCGCTTGATGGCCGGATCCATAAACGTGGTGTACGAGATCAAGAAGAGAGTGGACGATATCGACTCCGCCGTGAACGCCGATACTTGAGGTGGCGTTCCGAGCCTTGCGCCCGGACTGAAGCCGGCCGCTTCACAGAAACATTGAGCGGACGTGCAACCAAGTTGGTCCGCATCGGAGATGTCACACCCGCAGTCGGGGGGTACCCGTGCGCGGATCGTTGAATGAGACCGAGGGTCCCCCAGTCGGGCGTGCCAGCGACGCAGAACCTTCCTCGCCGACTGTCTCATTGCCCAAGGGCGGCGGCGCCATCAGGGGCATGGGCGAGACGTTCAACACCGGCTCGGCGACGGGCACCGGAGGTGTCAGTATCCCCATCGCTGCCAGCCCGACGCGGTCTGGCCTCGGGCCTCAGCTGAACCTCGGGTACGACTCCGCTGCTGGCAACGGGCCCTACGGGTACGGCTGGGGTTTGGAGGTGCCGGTCGTGACCCGTAGGACCGACCGCGGACTACCGCGGTACCGGGACGCCGACACCGTGGACACCTTTCGGCTCACCGGCGCTGACGACTTGGTACGCGCCTGCGACGACGCTGGTGTCTCCCGCCCCGACGACCGCTTGAACGGTTACACGGTGCGCCGCTTCCGCCCCCGCATCGAGGGGGCGTTCAGCCGGATCGAGCGGTGGACCCGCGACGCCGACGGGGACGTGCACTGGCGCGCCCTGTCCCCCACCAACGTCCTCAGCGTCTACGGCCGGACCGACGCGGCCAGGATCTCCGACCCCGAGGACCCCCGGCGGGTGTTCAGCTGGCTGCTCTGTGAGACCCGCGACGACACCGGCAACGCATTGATGCTCGAGTACAAGCGGGAGGACGCCGGAGGCGTCGATCTCACCCGGCCGCACGAGTCCGGCCGCGGCGGTGCGTCGTCGACCTCCCGCACGGCACAGCGCTACCTCAAGCGAATCCTCTACGGCAACCAGGCCCCGCTGCTCGATGCCCAGGGGCAGCGACCGGTGGACGTTGCCCCAGCCGCTCTGACCGCCGCGGGCTGGATGTTCGAGGTGGTCTTGGACTACGGCGAGCACGACCCAGCTGCCCCCGCCCCCGGCGAGACCGGCACCTGGGTCGCCCGTGATGACGCGTTCTCCAGCTACCGCTCCGGCTTCGAGGTCCGCACCTACCGGCTGTGCCGGCGGATCCTGATGTTCCACCACTTTCCCGACGAACCGGGCGTCGGCGCGGACTGCCTGGTCGGCTCGCTCGACCTGGACTACACCTCTTCGACCGCCGGTTCCTGCCTGACCTCGCTGGCCCGCCGTGGCTACATGCGGGCGCAGACGGGGTACACGCAGTCGGCAATGCCGCCGCTGACCTTCGGCTACACCACGGCGGAGGTGGATCCCACCGTTCACCGACTACCTCCGGAGAGCCGGGAAAACCTGCCGGGCGGCATCGGGACGACAGCCAGCTACCAGTGGACCGACCTCGACGGCGAGGGCCTGCCGGGAGTACTGCTCGAGCAGGCCGGCGGCTGGTACTACACCCGCAACACCAGCACCTGGGGCGACGGCACACTGAGCCTAGGCCCGCCACGCCCGGTCGATGTCCTCCCTGCGATGGCCAACCTGGGCGGGGGAACCCAGCACTTGATGGATGTGGACTCCGACGGCCGTCTGGATCTGGTGCAGCTCGGCCGGGATCCGGCCGGTTTCCACCGGCGCACCGAGCAGGGCTGGGACAACTTCGTCGCCTTTCCGGAGCTTCCGCGCATCGACTGGAATGACCCCGCCCTGCGCTTCGTCGACCTGACCGGCGACGGTCTCGCGGACGTGCTGATCACCGAGAAGGACGCCGCCACCTGGCACCCGTCGCTGGGCACGCAGGGCTACGGCGCCGCCCTTCCGGTTCCGGGGTTCGAGGTCGGCTCGGCACTACGCCTGCTGGTCGCCGGACGCGAGGAGGGGGTGTTCCTGGCCGACATGTCCGGGGACGGGCTCGCCGATCTGGTGCGGGTGCGCAACGGCGAAGTCGCCTACTGGCCCAGCCTCGGCTACGGCAGCTCCGGCGCCAAGGTAGTCATGGACGGCGCGCCCGTCCTCGACCGCCCGGACACGTTCGATCCCTCCCGGCTGCGCCTGGCCGACGCCGACGGATTAGGCACCACTGATCTGATCTATATCGGGCCTCGCGGGACGGTGCTGTGGCTCAACCGGAGCGGTAACGGGTGGGGGCCCCCGCAACCGCTACCCTCTCTGCCGCACCAGGCCGACCAGCCGACCGGTAACCCCGGCGTGCAGGTCGTCGACCTGCTCGGCAACGGCACCGCCTGCCTGGTGTGGTCCTCCCCGCTCCCGGCCGACGCCGACGACCCGCTGCGCTACGTCGACCTGGTGGGCGGGCGGAAGCCGCACCTGCTGGACACGGTCACCAACAACCTCGGCGCCGAGACGCGCGTCCGGTACGCCCCGTCCACGAAGTTTTATCTGGCGGACCGCCGAGCGGGACGGCCCCTGGGTGACCCGGTTGCCGTTCCCGGTCCACGTCGTCGAACGGGTCGACCAACTCGACCACATCGCCCGCACCCGGTTCACCTGCAGTTACGCCTACCACCACGGCTTTTACGACGCCGCGGAGCGTGAGTTCCGCGGCTTCGCCATGGTGGAGCAGAGCGACACGGAGAACTTCGACGACTACCTGGCCGGCGTACAAGAGGCCTTCGACGCCGTCGGCGGTGGCGCCCAGGACGTGTCGCCCGACCTGTACCAGCCGCCGGTGACCACCCGGTCGTGGTTCCACACCGGCGCCTGGCTCGACGCCGACCGCATCGCTCACCAACTGCGGCAGGAGTACCACCCGCAGACCGCCGCCGAGCCGCACCTGCCCGAGCCCGTGCTGCCGGCGGGGATGGACTCCGACGAGACCCGCCAGTGCCTACGCGCCCTCAAGGGGGTAGCGCTGCGGCAGGAGACCTACAGCTTCGATGGCTCGCCGACGGCCGCAATCCCGTACGCGGTGTCCGAGAGCGCCTACCAGGTACGCCGCCTGCAACCCCGCTCCGGCGCCGCGCCGGCCGTGTTCCACGTCGTCGGCGCGCAGACGCTCACCCGCACCTACGAGCGCAATCCGACCGACCCCCGCGTCCAGCACACCGTCCTGCTCGAGGTGGGACCGTTCGGGAACTCGGTGGCGTCGGCGACCGTGACCTACGGACGGCAGATTGCCGACCCCGCCCTCCCGGCCGAGGTAACGCGTGACCAGCGGCGCGACCTCGGCCGGTTGCGTGCCGCATACCTGGAACAGAACCGGCGCGATTACGAACTCACCAAACACATCTCCCTGTCCCAGCTCGACCCGGTGGCGCTGCTGAGGTTGCGGCAGAACGGCGAGTGCTTCGTCGATCTGCCGGAGACGGAGTTCGACCTGGACTACCCCGGACACTACTTCCGCCGTATCAAGAGCGTGAGCCTGTCCATCCCGGCCGTCACCGGGCCGTACACGTCGGTGGCGTGCACCCTGACGCTGACCGGCAACAGCGTACGCAAGGACGCGACACTGCTGGCCGGCAAGTACGGCCGGGACACCGCCGCAGAGGACCCGCGCTTCCGCGACCAGGTCGCGGCGGTCCAGTCGATCGCCACGAGCGGCGGGCAGAACGACGACGGCATATTCGTGCTCGACTTCCGCGACGAGCGCTACCTGCCGTTCGAGGGAGCTGGCGCGATCAGCTCCTGGCACCTGAAGCTCAACAAAAACGTCGCCCAGTTCGACCTGGCGACCATCCCCGACGTGGTGCTGCACCTGCACTACACCGCCCGGGAGGGGGGCGGAATACTCGCCGCCGCGGCCTCGGACGAGTTCAATACCAAACTCACCGAGATGACGCTCGCCGAGGGCCGCCGCGGGCTGTTCCGGGTGTTCGACATCGCCCGGGAGATGCCCGACCTGTGGTACCGCTTCCTGCACCCGGCCGCTCCCACCGACGACCAGACCCTCGTGCTGGACGTCGCCGACCGACTGCCGTTCGTGGTGCACAAATTCGCCAAGAAGGTGCGGGCGGTGGAGATCGTGGCGAAGCTCAAGGACCCCGGCGCCAGCTACAAGGCGCAGTTCTCCCCGCTCGGACTGACACCGGTAGACCTGCTGACGCTGGCGCCCGACCCGACGTACGAGGGCCTGCACCGCGCCTTCAAGGACCTGACCGGTTCAGAGATCGATCTCGGAGCATGGACGCTGAAGGTACGAACGGATGCCGCCACGGACTTCCATTCGCTGCCCGCCGACGCCATAGAGGAGATGTTCTTCATCCTCAACTACACGGTGTCCTGACGTGTTGACCGACGCGGAGATCGAAGCCCTGATTGCCCGGCTCGCCACCCGGGCCCGGCCCCACCGCATCATCGTCTTCGGGTCCTACGCCAAGGGGACGGCGACAGCGACCAGCGACCTGGACCTCTTGGTAATACGCGACACCGACCGGCCGATGGCCCAGCGCGCCGACGACCTGACGCCGATCTGCAACGGCTACCTAATCCCGATCGACCTCCACGTTTACACACCTGAGGAAGTCCGCGAGTACAGCAAGGAGGACTACCACTTCCTTCAGACCGTAGTACTTACAGGCAAGGTGGTGTACGACGCGAGCCCCGGCGCCGTCCGCACGGGATTCTCTTGACGGCGCCCGGGGTGGGATCCGTTGTGTAAGTGATCGTGGCCCGCTCCTGAACCGCAGGAACGGTGCGCAAGGCACGCGCTATGGCAGACACTGAAAACGATGCCTCGGCGCGCTGGGACGACGGCGTTCGCTGAGCGCTGGATCCGGCCGTGGCCGACGAGCTGCTGGCCAAGGCCGACGCCCGGAGCGTGAAGCTGCTGGGTCCGGATGGGCTGCTCAGCCAGATCACCAAGGCGTGCTGGAACGGGCGGTGAGCGGGGAATCGGCTATGTACCTGGGCCATGAGTAGTTTGACCCGGCAGGCCGCGGCTCGGCGAACAGCCGCAACCGGTCGACCCTGAAGGACGTTTGCGACCGATGTCGGCGCGGTCGATTGGCACGTGCCCAGGGATCGCAACGGCAGTTTCGACCCGAAGATCGTCCGCAAGGGCCAGACCTAGTTGGACTGCAACTGTTCGCATTGAGCCTGGATCCACGTGCGTCCAGCAGTTCGGGCCCCGTGGCGTGAAGGAGCGGTCTGACATAAGGGCGCGTGATGCAACAACTACCTGCTGACCTCGCTGGGCACCTGCCCGAAAGGGAATTGATCGCGGTGGCTGAAGGCGGCCGTCGTAGAGAACAGTCGGTTCAGCCGCAACCGGAGAGGGATCTCCGCAGGGGGATTATGCGCAGCAGCTGCACATAACCCCCCCTGCGGAGTCCCGCGGTCACGCTATCTGTCAAGTCAAGCAGGACACGGGTGTTGAGTTTATTTCGGGTAGGACTGGTTGGGGCTTGTTGTGTAACTGGTCGAATTATTTGGTTCTGGCTCAGGTTTCGTGAATCCGGCTGGCTGGTCTTCGTGTGGCCCTGGACTCCACTGTCTGGGGGATCGTCCGAGCCTAGGGCGGCGTGTTGGCTCGTGACCGGTCAGGTGGCCGCCTGATCTACGAGGGCTCTTCAGGCGCAGGGCCGCGCGCCGTTTGGCCTGGTGGAGCCGGAGTTCTGGCTTGAGCAGGTCGTTGATGCTCAGGATGTCAGGATGAGTTTGCGGAGCAGGTCGTGCTTCGCCCGTCCGAACAGTTGCATCTTCCGGACTTTGATCTTGTTGACGGTGCCCTCGACGGCACCGGAGTTGTACTGCTCGGTGAGCCCGGCGGTCGCGGCGGCGATATCACGGCGCAACCCGACGGTGAACGAGCGCAGGGCCGGAAGGTCATGGTCTACCGCGGCGATCCATTCGGTGAGCTTGTCCCTCTCACCGGACAGGTCCTTGATCATGCGGGCTTACCCGGCGCCATGCTTCACGGCGGCGTCGATCTCGGGGCAACGCGCCCGGATGCTGTTCATCCGCGCCTCGTCGACGGTGTCGAGGTGGCCGGGTAGGCCGGTGATCCAGGCGGTAACCTGCCGCACCGGCGGCGGCCGGTTCCGTACGACCTGAGCGAGGCTGGCCGCATCGAGGCGGCGCCACGGCTGCAGGTACCGCTCCAGGACGGGATAGCTGCCCATGTAGCCCTGGGCAACGATCTCGGCGTGCAGTGCGGTGGCGTTGCGCACCCCGGCGGTGAGCCGCTGGTGCAGGTACGGCTTGAACGGGTCGAGCTTGCTGGTCCGCACCCCGCCGGCGACCAATACCTCGACATTGTCGGCGCGCAGGTAGCGGCGGACGGTCTTGATGTCCAGTCCGAGCGTGCGGCCGATCTTCGGCGTCGACAGGCCCTGCACCTGCAGGGCGCGGACCTTGATGACGCTCATTTGAAAATCCCCAGACCTGCTCACTGAAATTCCCCACCTGCGTGGCTCCCGCAATCGAGGCGGGGCCCCTTCGATGCTGGCGGTCTCTGACCACACACCAGCTGATGAAGGGGCCCCTGCCCATGCTCACACAGGAGGACGACGTGGACATCCATGCGTTGCGGAAACGGGGGTGGTCGATCTCGGCGATCGCCCGGCATTTGAATCTGGACCGTAAGACTGTCCGGGACCGGTTGAACGGGAAACGGCAGGTCGGGGTGCGGAAACCGGCCGGTCCGGACCGGTTCGCCGGCTACCTGGGCTATTGCGCGGCCCGGCTGGGCGAGGACCCGCATGTGTGGGCGACGACGTTGTTCGACGAGGTCGTGGCGTTGGGTTTCAGCGGGTCGTATCCCTCGTTCACCCGGTCGTTGCGGCGGCGGGGCCTGCGACCGGTGTGCCAGGCGTGCCACGCGGGCAAGGGCCGCCCGGCCGCGGTCATTCCGCACCCTGCCGGCGAGGAAACCCAGTGGGATTGGGTGGAGTTGCCCGACCCGCCGACGGGGTGGGACGGCTACGGCAAACGCGCCTACCTGTTGGTGGGGGCCCTGTCTCACTCCTCCAAGTGGCGGGCGGTGTTGTGCGAATCGATGGACCAACCGCACCTGGCCCTGGCGCAGCACCAGATCGCGATCAAGTTGGGCGGCCTGACCCGGGACTGGCGGTTCGACCGGATGGCCACCGTGGTGCATCCCGGTTCGGGGAAGGTGACGGCCAGCTACGCGCCGATCGCGAAGCATTTCGGTGTGCAACTCACGGTGTGTCCACCGCGGCGCGGGAACCGCAAAGGCGTGGTCGAGAAAGCGAACCACACTGCGGCGCAACGCTGGTGGCGGACACTGGCCGACGAGGTCACCGCCGCCCGGGCGCAAGTGTTGCTGGACACCTTCTGCGAGAACATCACCGACCGGCGGCCGCGCATCGACCTGGACGGGAACCGCTGCACCGTCTTTGATCTGGCCGCTGCGGAACCGCTGCGGCCGGTGCCCACCGACCCGCCGATCGCGGTCCTGTCGGTGAGCCGGAAGGTCACTGCGCAGGCGTTGGTGTGCTTCCGCGGCAACAAATATTCGGTGCCGCCCGGCCACGCCGGGCAGCCTCCAGGAACCGCCATCGGGTGCGCTCGGACCGTGTGGTGGGCAGCTGCTCCAGCGCGGCCAGTCCGGCCGGCTCACCGCAACCGGGTCCGTCGTCATTTCCACCGACCGCCGCCACTGTGACGGACTCGATCAGGCAGCTGTGGTGCGCGGCGACCAACGTGTTGATCTGCTGGCACAGGTTGTCCCGCAGATGCCACCGGTCCGCCACCTGCCGGGCGGCGGGTGCGCCCTGACGGGCGCCGTCGGCGTAACCGCCGGCCCGTGTCCCGGCAGATCACCTTCACCCCGGGGTGCGCACGCAACCAATTCGCGAAGTCCCGTGCGTCCCGTCCGTCCAGGATGTCCACCGGCCGGTTCCCGCCGCTCAGATCCACCAGCACCGTGCCGTAGTCACGGCCGCGTCGCCACGCGAATTCGTCCACGCCCAGGACCGACACCACCCCGACCGGCGGGTCTGGCAGGCTGCGGATCCGGCGCAGCAAAGTGGACCGGCTGACCGGCATGCCCAACGCGGCCGCCAGCCTCGAGCCGGCCCGCCCGGCCAACGCCAGCGCGACGGCGACCAAAGCATCCTGCGCTCCCGCGGTGCGCTGCGCATACCGGGCGGTCAGACCCGGTACCTGCTCGACGAACGTGCCGGTGTGGCAGTCCGACTGGTCGCAGAAGAACCGGCGCGCCCGCAGCATCACCTGCGTCGGCTGCCCGGCGACCGGCAGATCCGCCAGGTGGCGGTGATACGCTGTGGACCCGCGTGGACACCCGCCCGCACCGGCCGCATCTGGCTCCCCGCGCACGCGGATGGGCGGCGATCATCACCACACCGTCGACCCGCCAGATGTCTTCGACCATCAGTGGCGACAGCTGTGGAAGCAGCACCCGGCAACAACAACGATCAACAGCCATGCCCCCAGCGCACCACCATCCCCGCTCGGACCAGCCAGCGGCACCTACATCCCGCCACCCCGGGCACGTCCCGCCCTCACCCGGTAGAGACGAGCGCCGATCGTGGTCACGATCAGCTTCACGAAACCTGAGCCAGAACCACTTACCGTGCAAGTTCACAACCCTGGCCGCACGCGCCGCGCAATCGGTACAGAACCTGACCGACGCCGCCCCGGTCGTGCGCGCACCAGCGGACGTGGGGCCGATCTTCACCGATCCAGGTCGGGAGCTCGGCGCGGTGACCGCCGCGACCCTGTCCTACTTCCAGGACTACGGGCGACTCGACGTCGCCCGCAACTATTTGGCCGGCCGGGGGATCACCGAGGTGGCCGACGGATTTTGCGTCGGCTACGCACCGATCGGCGGCGGCCTGGTCTCCCACCTCAAACAACTTGGGTTCGACGAAGCCCTACAGGTCGCCGCCGGGGTGGCCCGGGCCGGGCAGGACGGCCGGCTGACGGATGTGTTCCGTGACCGGGTCGTCGCCGTGATCGCCGACGGTTCCACGATCGCCGGGTTCGTCGGCCGCGCTGTGCAGGCCGACAAGACACCGAAATACCTCAACTCCCCCGCCGGTGAACTGTTCGACAAAGGCCGGCTGCTGTTCGGGCTGACCGAGGGAGCCGACCGGCTCCGCCGGGGCGACCTCCCGGTCCTGGCACCCAATTTCGTGTCAGATGGCTCACCTTGTTTCGACTATCGGGCCCCGTCAGGCGCCGACGACATGGTCCACACTGGATGCGTGAACAATATCCCGTGGGTAGGCGTCGTCTTCTTCGTCGTTGGCGTCATCTTGAGGGTGGTGTTCCATGCCTCTTCACGCTACTGGTACCTCAAGAACCGCTATGCCCAACCAAATTACTGGCCTTGCGCGTTCGGTGGGGCACACGTCGTCATCCTCCTCGGAGTCGCGTTGATTGCTTCGCACTACCTGAGCGGATGGTGGTTCGCGCTCGTTTGGGCCGCGTTCCTGCTGTTCTTTGTTGCCATCGCGGTACATGTAGTGCGGGTACAGCGCAACCCCGCCGCGGCGGCTGCCTCAAGGAACTCGTAGCTGGAATTGATCTGGCCGCAGGTCACCCGTTCCGCGGCCCCAGGAGTGTAACTTGTCGAATTATCTTATCTGGCGGGTTTCGTTCTAATTAAGTGGTTCTGGCTCCAGTTTCGTGAAGGTGGCCGAGGCAGTCTGCGGAATAGCGGCTGCACGTTCTCTGCCAGAACGACCGAGGTGGCGGGTGTGCTGTTCCCGAGCAGCGTGCACCCGGCCTGGCGCACGAAACCGGGCGGCGCTCCTCGACGCGATCAACCAGCGATCTGCCGGCAAAGGTTGTCCCGCAGATGCCACCTATCGGCGTCCTGCCGCGCGCCGGGCGCCCCAACCCGGGCTCCGTGGGCGTAACCGCCGGCCCGGTCCCGGCAGATCACCTGGACACCGGGGTGGGCTCGCAGTCAGTTGGCGATCACCCCGGCCTCCCGGCCGTCCAACAGGTCCACCAGCCGATTCCCGTTGCCCAAGTCGACCAGTACCGTTCCGCAATGCCGGCCGCGGCGGACCGCGAACTGTTGGACCCCGAGCACCCTGACCTGGCCGACGGGCGGATCAGGCAGGCCGCGGATCAGGCGCAACAACGTCGAGCGGCTCACCGGCATGCCCAACGCGGTCGTCAACCTCGACCCGGCCCGCCCAGCCAGCGCGAGTGCGATGGGTACGAGAGCATCCCGCGGGCCGGCGGTGCGCTGCGCGTGAGGATCGGTCAAGCCAGCGACCTGCTCGACGAACGTGCAGGTCTTGCACTCGCTGCGGTCGCAGAAGAACCGGCGGACCGTCAACAACAGCACCATCGGCCGCCCACCGACCGGCACATCCGACAGGCGCCGCCAGTAGCGGCTGTGCACCCGCCCGCACCTGCGGCAGCGCCCGCCCCGCGCCCGCGGACGCGCGGCGATCACCACCACACCGTCGGCCGTGCGGATGCCCTCGACTATGACCGGGACAACTGCCGAAGCAGTGTCACCCGGTAGGAACAGCAGTCAGTAGCCACGCCTTCAAGAGCACAACGACCCAGCGCAGGCACGCCCGCCAGAACGACGCAGCGGCCAGCTCGCCACCAGCATCACGAAACCTGAGCCAGAACCACATAATTTGGCGACCGACATCCCGGGTGCCGCGAATAGATAGGGACACATAGCCGCCTCTGCAGCTGGACGCCGGCGGCGAGCCGGAGCTAGTCGGCGAACGCCACGAGGAGATCGCCACTGAGGAGATGCCCGACGAACACCTCAAGCGGGGCCGCGAGCGAGTCGACTTCGGTGCGAGTCGGTCTCGGGAAGGCGCCGTGTACCAGTGCGCTTCTCATGGTGTAACACTGCGTGAAGAAGGCACTAGGCGCGCGACCGCCGTACTGGCGCGGCTCGAGCCGCTTCGCAAGCCGGCGGCCTGCTTGACCGATGGACTCGTCAACTAGCCACGACAAGCTGCCTGTGAGCGACTGGCACTCCACCTCAGTAAGGTCGGCTGCCGCCGTTGCGTCGATCAGCGCCTGGACGTGCGCCCTTGCGGCGACCGACCGCGGCTGCAACTCGAGCATGGTCTCAACCGCCATCATCAGCATCAGCAGGCGTGCGTCGGCCGAAGACTGGAAGAAGGAGCCGCTGTACAGGTTAAAGGCAAGACGTTCGGCTGGACTCAGCCTGCTGCCCAACAGCTCAGCAGCACCGAAGACAGCAACGCTTTGCTCCGGCGACGGGCGCCTACATATTTCGACGTGTGAACGCACGAACCTAAGATCTGGATTGCTGGGAAAGACTGTCACTCCGGGAACATCGGACATAACGGGGTAGTGACCGAACTGTGCTGCGTACCATCGCTCACCCGACTCCGTCAGTTGGCCGTACGCCATACGCTCGCCGAAATCAGCTCCAAGGTGGACCCGGGCGAGTGCGCGGCTGACGACGTCCCGCCACCGTTCCGCGGCTTCAAGCGCTGTGTCTTCAGACTCGTAGCCCTCCCCGCGAATGACAACCTGCAGTGCGTCGCGTAGCAGTCGGTCAGGCTCCACCGCAGCGAGCCACACCCGCATTTCGCCTCGGACCTCCAGATCATGCGACGACTCCGGGAGATCCAAAAGAGACCCTGGCGACATCCGAAACGGCACTCGAAAGCAATATTTGCCTCGACACCCAACTGCTCCGACCGTTGCCATGTGGCGAGGCTAACGCGCCTACCTGCCTCCGCCGCACGTGTCGCGGCCCGCAGACGTCGCCGGGTGTCAATAACCGCTGCCGAGGGCCGGTCAGCTCCTTGACCAGGTCGTTGCCGGTCGAAGCCGCCCGGTGGGTTCTTCGGTGATGAGAGGTCTGATGGAGCCGAGCCTGGGTCAGTCGAGATCGAGGTTTCGGGTCCGGTCGATAAGTTTGTTGATCCTGGCGTCTAGCTCGTCCATCGTCGCCGAAAGGGACGCGAGCTGGGCGATGGCCTGCTTCTTTTTCTGGTTCGCAGCGGCCCAGTCATAGACCGGCTGGGGCGCGCGCTCCCCAGCACCGATTTCGGTGCGGCTCAGAATGTCGGCGACCCCGGCGACATTCAGATCACGATGCGCGGGAAGTCCGGTCTGGAATTGGCGGGCCAAGATGGAGATGGCGTGCCGGCTCAATGGGTGGATCGGCAGTGGGAGGTGGCCCCATTGGTTGATCGGCGGGAACAACGGCACGGCCAGCGTCTTGAGATTGATCGGTTCCGGGTCCTGGCGCACGTGTCGGCTGGCCGCGGTGACGACGGGTGCTTTTTTGAGCAGGTACCGGATCCGGGCGACACTCATGGTGGTGACTTCGACATCGATGACCCGCCGCCACCGGGTCAGTGCGCACGGCCCGCACAGCACCGGATCCGAGGTTTCCTCGATGATCCGCAACTCGCCGCAGGAGTCGGTGACACCCGCGGCGCCGTCGACGATGTCCAGTTGCCCGACCGTCATCACGGCCAACTCCCGATACGGGATCTGGGTCGCCGCGGCCAAGACGAGTAGGGCTTTGTCGCGGCGGCCGAACAGGCCGGCGGTCCAGCCGCGGGACGGCAGCAGCCGCAGCGCCGTCACGACCAGGTCCGGGTCCAGCGGCACACGAGCCCGGACCGGGGGGGCGGTCACCAGCGAAGCCGATGATTTCCAGGCGATTCCAGATCCTGCGACGCGGCGGTGGTGCTCGACCGCGGCCAGCCGACGCCGCTGCGTGGCAGGCACGGCCGGGCACGCGGCGTTGAACGCAGAAATTGTCTGGGCGTCGGCGATGAGCGGGTCGTGGTCGGTGGCGGCGCACCAGTCGGCGAACAACGCCCAGTCCGCGGCGTACCCGGCGGTCGTGCTCGGCGCCAGTGGGCGGCCGGTGACCGCCGACACCGCCGGGGCTGTCACTTGTCGAACTAGTTGGCCGCTTCTGTTCTAATTATCTGGCCGTTCTGTTCTAATTATTGGGCCTAGCGAGCCGAAGGAGGACGGCGTGGTCTCTGAGCGGGAACGGCGGATGGCCGTCCTAGGCCCCCACCTATTCGATGGCTTGCCGCTGGCTCAAGCCGCGGCGGCTGCCGGTGTCCCCCGTCGAACGGCTGCGCGTTGGCTGCTCGCCTACACAGCGGACGGGTCCACCGCCAGGTCCGGCCGGTCCGACCGGACCAAGCGGCGGCTGATCCCGGTGGAGCTGGTGAACCTGATTGAAGGTATGGCGTTGCGGCGCCCGCCGCCCAAGATCGCCCAGGTGCACCGGGAGGCGGTGCGGATCGCCGAAGAACACGGGTGGCCGGCGCCGTCATACCCAGTTGTCTATCGCATCATCACCGCGCTCGACCGTGGCTTGGTGTCGTTGGCACAGAGAGGCGACCTCGGTTACCGCAACGATTTCGACCTGGTTCTGCGCCGCGAGTCGGCCAAGGCCAACGATCTGTGGCAGGCCGACCACACGCAGCTGGACGTCATGGTGGTGGATGAGTCGGACCGGCCGGTGCGGCCGTGGTTGACCGTCATCCTCGACGACAAATCCCGCGCGGTCACCGGGTACACGGTGTTCCTGGGCGATCCGGCCGCGTTGCAGACCGCGTTGGCGTTGCGGCAGGCGATCTGGCGCAAGGCCGACCCGGGGTGGCCGGTGTGCGGGTTACCCGCCGCCCTGTACAGCGACCACGGCGCGGATTTCACCAGCGAGCACATCGCCCAGGTCTGCGCCGACCTGAAGGTGCAGCTCATCCACAGCACACCAGGTGTGCCCCGCGGACGCGGAAAACTGGAAAGATTTTTCGGGACCGTCACCACGCATCTGCTGCCGACCTTGCCCGGGCACATCCCCCCGCACAACTACGGGCAACCCATCAGCGTGCCGACGATGACGTTGTCGGACCTGGACTCCGCGATCGGGCAGTGGCTCACTGCGTGGTATCACCACCGTGTCCATCCCGAGACCGGCCAGACGCCGTTGAGACGGTGGCTGGGCGCGGGGTGGCTACCACGGATGCCCGAGACTTTGGACGAGTTGAACCTGCTGCTGTTGACCGTGGCCACGCCGCGGAAGGTGCACCGCGACGGGATCCACTGTCACGGCCTGCGGTACCTGGCGTTGACGCTGACCGCCTACGTCGGAGAAGAAGTGACCGTGCGGTACGACCCGCGGGACCTCGCCGAGATCCGGGTGTTCCACCGCAACCAATTCCTGTGCGTCGCGGTCTCACCGGAGCTGGCCGCGACCAGCATCAGCCTGAAGGATTTGCAAACCGCACGGAACCGGCGGCGCCGCGAACTGCACCACGAGCTGACGAACCGCCGCAGCCTGGTCGATGCCCTGACCCACCCCGTGCGGGAAATTGTCCCGGCCGACGCGGCCCCCATCATCCGCACCGACAGCCCACCAGCCGATGGCGAACCGCACCCGCCCAAGAAACGCCTGAAGCTGTACGCCGCAAACTGAGCCGACACAGACCAGAAAGGCTTCATTCGATGACCGAGCCGGCCACTGCCTCAGATGAACGCCCACCCCGCCGACTCACCCCCTTCCTGCCCACCCGGCAACACCGACGGTTTGTCGAGTTCGCCGCCGCCGTCCGCCGCCACCGCTACATCGGCGCCTGCTACGGAGCGCCGGGCATCGGCAAAACCCGGTCCGCCCGCGGTGCGGTCCTGCCCCCATCGCTGCTGGCCAGCCGCACCGCGATGCTCACCCCCGGTGTCACCACCACTGCTCGCGAGCTGGAAACGCAGATCTTCAACCGGTGCGTCGGGCTGGGCGCCGACATCGCCCGAACTCTGCGTCCGGACGTCTCCCCTGGGTTGTCCCCCGCCTCACCACTGGGCACCGAGCTTCTCATCATCGATGAAGCCGATAGGTTGAAAACCGCTGCGCTGGAACTGGTCCGCGACTACTTCGACAGCGGCGACATTGGGGTCGTCCTGATCGGGATGCCCGGTTTCGAACGCCGACTCGCACGTTATCCCCAGCTGTACAGTCGCGTCGGCTTCGCCCATCACTTCCGTCCACTGGATTCCCAGGACATCCCCCAGGTCCTGGCCCGGTACTGGCAACAACTCGGCATGACCTACGACCCACATCGACCCACCGATTCCGAATCCGTCGTCACCATTGTCCGGATCACCGCTGGCAACTTCCGGCTCGTCGAGCGCCTGATGAGCCAAGTCGCCCGCATCATGACCATCAACAACCTCCACACCATCACCCCCGACGCCCTCGAAGCCGCCCGCGAAGTCCTCGTCGTCGGCGCCTGACTGGCCACATAATTCGAACAGAGTGAGCCAGATAATTTCGACAAGTTACAGCCTTGCCCGGTCAGCTTTGGTTGACCGTGACAGTGGCGAGGTCGACACGGTGCAATTTGATACCATTTCGGTATGGCTATGACGCTGCGGCTCCCACCCGACTTAGACGAAGCTCTGCGCGCCGCCGCCGCGGAAGATCACCGCAGCGTGCAGCAGGAGGTCACCCATGCCGTTGAGGCGTACCTCGCCAGCCGTGAGACCGAAGAGATCAAGGCCGACCCCGAAACGCTGCGCGGCCTTGCCGAGGCGCGCGAGTCCGTCCGGGCCGGCGATGTCGTCTTCGGTGCTGAAGCCGCTCGTGCTCTGGTGCGGGACCGCCACGCTTCGTGAGGGAACCCTACGAGCTGGGGACCGCCGCGCCCGCGCGTCGAGCCCTCGCTGACCGGCTCCCGCCAGATGTCGCTGCAGCGGCGGCGGAGTTCATCACAGGTCCGCTGCTGGAGAATCCACAGCGAGTCGGCAAGGCGCTGACTGATGAGCTCGCGGGAGTCCACAGCGCTCGACTCGGCCGGAATTGGCGTGTGTTGTATGAGATCAACGACGCTGAGCACGTGGTCATCGTGCTGGACATTCGTCCCCGCGCAAGCGCCTATCGCCCCCGCTGATGCCAGGTGCTCATTTCCGTGGAGGGATGGTCCATATGCCGCGTTATGCCGAGCTCGGCATAAGTCCGCGAAGCGGACCAGCACCCCATGCTCGCGAACGTTCCAGGCCCGATCGACCCGGTGCAGATATACGTTCGCTAATAGCGGTGAAACGACACCGCCTAATGAGCAGTGCTGGCTTATGCGCAGCGTTGACGTGTCGGGCCTGGTGAGCGGCGGGTCGACGGTCGAGCGCTGCGCATAAATCTGTGGGCGCCGGGTCAAAGGCTGGCGAGCCATTCGAACAGCACGTATCAACCCCTCATGCGGAATCGCCTCGAAGGAAGGAAGCCACGACTTACTACTGGTATCGAGGACTTTCCTTTGTCGGTAACGGTTGTCAGGCCGCGGCATCCGCTGGTGGGGTTGTCTTTGCAGGTGTTGGGCAGGATGTGCCGGCATGGCGGGGTGGAGTTCCTGGTGGTGTTGCCCGACGGGAGCAAGACGTTGATGCCGGCGGGTTTCACCGACGCTGCTGGGCTGGCGGAGGCGGAGGCGGGGGCGGCGACGGTGGGTTCGGTCGATGATTTGGTGCAACTGGTGGTGGTCGTCGAGTCGTTGATGTCACCGCAGGTCTTGGCGGAGCAGGCTGCGGGGATTCCGGCCAAGGAGGGTTCTCGTGCATCAGTCACATCAGCTGGCCTTCGACCTGGACGTGGAGTCGGTTTTATCGGAGCAGGTGGTGTTGGGTGGTCCTCGGCGATCATCTGCCCGATCAGGAACGGGAGGCGGCGGTGCAGCTGATGGCGTCGCTGATCGCTCGGTATCACGCGGCAGGCGGGCGGGCCGATGACGATGAATAGCTACGACTCGTCGCCGAAAGTGCTGGGCACGCATCGGCATCGGTTGGCGGTGGTGTATGTCCGGCAGTCCACGGCCAGTCAGGTGGAACGCAACACTGAGTCCACTGATCGGCAGTACGCGCTGCGGGAACGGGCGGTCGGTTTGGGTTGGTCGCGGGAGGCGGTGCGGATCATCGACGCTGATCTGGGCCGCAGCGGCGCGAGTACCTCCGGTCGTTCGGGGTTCGTTGAGTTGACGACGATGGTCGGCCTGGGTCAGGTGGGTATTGTTCTGGCGCTGGAGGTTTCGCGTCTGGCCCGGAACAGCTCCGACTGGTACCGGCTGTTGGATCTGGCCGGGATGACCAACACGCTGCTCGCTGACGGTGACGGCGTCTACCATCCGGGATTATTCAATGATCGGATGCTGCTGGGCTTGAAG
>JBBRDH010000046.1:0-34281 GCA_038204125.1 Mycobacteriales bacterium | reverse complement strand
TTCGACCTGAGTGTGTCCTGTTAGTGGAGTGATGACGTTTTATAAGATAGTTGGAGCGATTCGTTGTGTGCCTGTGATGGAGGTTGGCACTCCGTTTTCGCCTTTCGGAACTTGTCAAGCTTGCTGAGGCCATCGGGAGCTAATTTCTAGGCTGCGGTTTCGTCGTGGTCCTCCTTCTTGGGTTCGTTGATCCACGCCGCGGTGGGCAGATCAAGAATTTTTGGGTCGAGGTCGGTCGCGAAGCGGGTGGGGTGTTGGGCGCGGGCCTGGGCCAGCGTCTGCGAGCGGAGGTAGGCGGTGGCCGGGGCCAGGCCGTAGTGGACGTCGGCGGGGGTGTGAAGTCCGATCCCGGAGTGCCTGTGATGGTGGTTGTAGTAGTCGACGAACTCGTCGATGAACAGCCGCGCGGCCTGCAGTGAGGTGAACCGTTCCGGGAACACCGGCGCGTACTTCAAAGTCTTGTTCCACGCCTCCGAGTCAGGTAGCCCCGACGCATTGCTGCGCCGGGGCCCCTTCAGAACCGTGCGTGCCAGTTGTCCCGGCACACGGCTCAAGCAAGCCCGATGGGTTCGCAGGTGCTGCGGTGGTTGGGGTCCGCTGCTGGTGACGCCGAAAGGCGTCGTTGGCAGCGGACGTGCACGAGACGGTGGGGTGTTCGATCATCCGCTCCGGTGCCGCGCCGTTCCCGGAAGGCGATGGATTGGCGGTCCAACGCTTTCCGGGTGGCGGCGAGCCCGCCAACCTGCGGCGGGCGATGTCCAGGTCCCGCGTTAGCCGGGCGATCTCCACGGTGATCACCCGGCGGGAATGTCCCGGTCATGGCCGCCGAGACCCGGGCCGATCTGGTCCTGGTGGGTGGGGGTGTCGTGGTCCCCGCGGCGGCTGTGCCCGATGGTGCCGGTGCCGGCAATGTGGTGGGAGCGGGCCCAACCGGCGACCTCCCACCAGTCATCGCTGCACCGGGTGCAAGGTCCGTGCTCCTCAGGAGCGCTCTCGTGTGGTTCCCGGTCGTGGTGGGCAGGCTCGCCGGGTGCTTCAACATCCAGGGCCGGGGGCCGGTGCGGCGTGGCGGATCGTTTCGAGGAGTCGGGGCGGACGTGGTAAAAGCCGACGAGTACAACGCCGCCGACGACGAGCGCGAACCCGACGACGAGCAAGAACGAGAAAGGCCCCACACGGGCAACTCTATTGCCTGGGCGCGACCTGCCGGAAAAGCTGGTCGACCGGTGACCACGGCGATGATGTCGCCGCCCGCGCGGGGCGCACCTGGGGCCCCCAGGGCGCCCCCGGCGGAGCTGCGTCCCTGCGGTGATGACAGGAGGGTATGCACCGCCACCAGCAGTTCAGACAAAGATACTGCCGCGATGTTGCTCGCTCCTTCACAGGTGCAGGACACTGGCCAGGCCTGCCTCGCGTGCAACGCCGCCGAGGACACCCGGTCGGCTCTATCGTGGAGGTCGCAGTGAGCCGAAGCTGAGCGGGTGGGCGGGGCCCGGTGTCGGGCAGGAGATGAACCGGGGCGGTGAATTCACTGCGAATGAACCGGCTCGAGCAGAACGTCGGTTCCAAGCGGGCCGCGGAGCGCCGACGTCATCGGGCGGCCAAGGCATTCTGATGAAATCTCAGAAATTCGGCGCCCGGCCGAGGCTTTGCAGTGCGGGCCGCGCCGGGCAGACCAGCAACGGCAGACTGGGCGACATCGCCCCCCTTTGGCCGGCGCCGGGGAGCATCGGGTCTGAGAACGTCGCTGGGGGCCGCGTCCGGCCTGGTTGGCCCGCCCATCAGGGGCGGTGACTGCTACGAACACCATGGTGGCGCCGGTGAAGATTCCGCCGCCTGAGATCTCGGGCGCGGGGTGGGCGCTCCCGACGGCGCCCAGAAAACTCTGGGGTGGCTGCTCTTTGGCCTCCGCCGGTTCGACCGGAGCGGTGTCCGGTGGCGCGGAAGACTGCGGGGTGGCACGGTCAGATGCCTGCGGTGATGTGCCGGGACTTGCGCCGTTCGGTGTTGCGGGTTTGTTGACTGGGAAGGCGGTGGGTATCGACGGGCAGTGGCCGGTATCACCGTCGGAGGCGGCGTTGCGGGAGCTGCATCAGGTGATCATCGGTATTCATACCCACCGCGACCTGGCCAGCACGGCGCAGGCGGTCGCGGACATTGTGGTGGCGGCGGTCGGGTTCGCGGTCGCTGCGGTGAGCGTCGTATGCCCGGGCGGCGGCCTGAGCATCATCTCCGTCGCCGGAAGCGACGCGGCCCGCGAGCAGCTGCTGGGCACCCACCGGCCCCTGTCGGCGTACGAGCAGGAGTTCGCGGTCGCGCAGCGGTGGGGAACGCTGCTGTTCGTGCCGCACGAGCGGCTTCCCGACGCCGTGACCCGCGGCTGGATACCGGATGTGGCCGTCTCTTCCGACCCCGACGCGTGGCATCGGCTGGACGCGTTGTACGCGCCGCTGCGGTCCTCGGCCGGCGCGCTGATCGGGGTGCTCTCGGTGGACCTGCCCCACGCCGGACGCCGGCCCTTGCCCACGCAACGGGACCTGCTGGAATTGTTCGCCGTGCAGGCTGGCATCGCTATCGACAATGCGTTGCTCACCGCGCAGCTGATCGCCGGCGAGGAGATCTTCCGGGAAGCGTTCGACGGGACGGCCGGCGGGATGGCGCTGATCAGCCTGGCCGGGGCCCGCCCGGGGCGGTTCCTGCGGGTGAACGCGGCGTTGTGCCAGATCGTCGACCGCACCGCGGAGCAGCTGTTGAGCATGTCCACGGCGGAGCTCACTCATCCCGAGGATCAGGCCGACGACCGGGCGATCATCGAGCAACTGATCAGCCGGCAACTGAAGCTGCACCGATCCGACCGAAGGTTGCTGGATCCGGCCGGCATACCGGTGTGGGTGACCGTGACGACCACCCTGGCCCGATCGGCCGACGGATCGGCGTTGTGCGCGGTCAGCCAGGTGGAGGACATTTCCCGGCACCGCACCGAACTTGCGCAGCTGCATCACCAGGCCCGCCACGACCCGTTGACCCAGCTACCCAACCGGGTGATGGTGGACGAACGGCTGCGACAGGCGCTCACCACCGCCCAGGACACCGCACGGGCCGGGGCGGTGCTGTTTTTGGACCTTGATCAGTTCAAACTCATCAACGACCGTTACGGTCATCTCGTCGGCGATCAGGTGCTGATGATGCTGGCCCCGCGGATGCAATCGGCGGTGCGCCGCGGCGACCTGGTCGCCCGGGTCGGCGGCGACGAGTTCGTCGTCATCGCTGATCAACTCGAACCCGGCGAAGCCCAAGAACTTGCCCAGCGGATCCGCGCCGCCGTCGCCGCGCCGATCACCCACAAAGAAGCCGTGATCACCGTGACCGTCAGCGTCGGCATCAGCCCGATCCCCATCGACGGCGCCGACCCCACCACCATCCTGCGCAGCGCCGACCACGACATGTACGAACACAAACCGGCGGATGCCCCCACCGGGGAACCAAGGCCACCGAAGGAGCAGGAGCCACCCGGGCAGCGTCAGTACTGACCGCTGCTCGACTGCTCTGCCTACGCCGCCAGAGCGTCATGGACCGGCGATGCAGCAAGTGTGACGGCGGCGGATCTTCTCCAAAGGTGCGGTGTGGTGACTGCTGGGCCGCTGCGGATCGACGTCTCGCGGCATGTGGTGAGCCTGCATGGTGTCGACCTAGTGTTGCGGCTCAGAGAGTTCACGGTGCCGGAACTGTTGCTGCGCCCCCGCGGTCACGTGGCCACCAGGGAGCAGCTGATCGAACGGATCTGGGGTGATCGGTTCGACGGTGACCCCAAAACGAGCCGGCGCGATCATCAACCGTCTGCGCGGCAAGCTTGAGGTCGATCCCACCGACCCGCACCATCTACTGACCGTCCGCGGGATGGGGCACCGATTCGAGCCGTAGCTGGATCCACGTGATAAAGGTGATGACATGACAGGTGAGCAGCTGGAAACCGAACGAAAATTCGATGTGGAGCTGGCCACCGCGATGCCGTCGATGCTGGGTTTGCCGAAGGTCAGCTTGGTGCAGCAGGTGTTGGCCTCCACGTTGGAGACGGTGTACTGCGACACCGATGATCTCGCGTTGGCCGCGGCCGGAATCACCCTGCGGCGACGCACCGGCGGGTCGGACGCCGGGTGGCACCTGAAGTTGCCGTCCGGCGGCGATGACCGGGCGAAGATGGCGCTGCCGCTGGGCCAGGACGACGCCGGGGTGCCGGGGGAGTTGCGTGTGTTGGTGCAGGCGTGGGTCCGCGATGGAGAACTGCGCCCGGTGGCGACGTTGTCCACCCATCGGGTGGTGCACCGCTTGGTCGGCGACAAGGGCAAGGTCCTGGCCGAGATCTGCGATGACGTGATCACCGCGACGGCCACCCCGACCGCCGGTGAGGCGCTGTCCAATACGTGGCGGGAGTGGGAGATCCAACTGGTCACCGGATCCGGCAAACTTCTGACTGCCGCCGGGGAAGCTTTCACCGCCGCCGGCGCCACCGCATCGGTGTGGCCGTCCAAGCTGCACCACGCGCTGGACCGTCAACCCGATCCGCAGCCACCCACTGCCGCGGATCTGACCGACAAGAGTCCGGCCGGGACGGTGGTGCACGTCTACCTCGCTGTGCAGGTTTCTGAGATTCTCCACCGTGACGGCGCCATCCGCGCGGGTTCGCCGGATGCGGTGCACAAGATGCGGGTGGCCACCCGGCGTCTGCGCAACGCCCTGGCCACATTCGGGCCGCTGCTGGAAGCGCAGGAGATCACCGACCCGATCCGGCAGGAGCTCACATGGCTCGCCGCCACCCTGGGTGCCGCCCGCGATGTCCAGGTCCAGCGGGAACGCCTGCTGGAGGCGGTCGCCGCCGAACCCGATGACCTCGTGTTGGGGCCCGTCGCCGGGCGTATCAAGGTCGAACTGCAATCAGATTTCCGCAACGCCCACGACGGCCTGCTGCAGGCGTTGGAGTCTTCGCGGTACTTCCAACTGCTGGATCGTCTGGAACATCTACTCGGCGCGCCGCCGTTCACCGAGCTGGCATCGGGTAAGGCCCGATCTGTGCTGCGGCAACGGGTCTCCCACACCTGCAAGAAGTTGTCTGCGCTGGCATCCTCGAACGAACCAGCCGCGGGTGGGAGCCGAGAAGTGTGGTTGCACGAGGTGCGCAAAGCCGCGAAACGGGTCCGCTACGCCGCCGAGGCCGCCACCCCCGCACTGGGGAAACCGGCGGTGGCGCTGGTGGCCGCGGCCACCAGCGTGCAGGAGATCCTGGGGGATCACCAGGACAGCGTGGTGCTGCGGGAAACGCTCCGCGCTCTGGGGGTGCGGATGTTCCTGGACGGGGAGAACGCCTTCACCATCGGCCGGCTACACGCACTGGCGCAGGGCCGCGGCGAGGCTGCCGAACAGGCATTTCTATCGTTGTGGTCCGGTGGAGTCGCCGAGCAGGTCGACAGCTGGCGGCACTGACCGGGACGCCTCAGCGACGGTCGGCGGTGCTGGGTTGACGGGGTACCACGAGCGGCCGCCACCGCCAGTCGTCGGAGAACTCCTAGTGAATCTCCCCGTTGATCGAAGCGCGGATGTAGCCTGCTGGGCCGAGGCCGCGCAGTCGCCAACCGGTCCCTCCGCGGGCCAGGGTGCGGATGCTCTGGGCGGCGGCGGTGTCGGCGACCTGTTCATCGGCGAAGAAGGACCGACGGTCCCTGGTGGTAGCCGCCGATGACCCGTCTACGCTCACCCACCTGGCCGCCGCGGTGGAGACGCTGACCGCGACGCGGCATGAGCTGTTCAATCTGCTGGCTTGACCGCGGCATATCCTAATCACGGTCGGTGAGGCGTTGAGCACGAGCAGCCGCGGCGCAGGGCCGCTACCTCGCCGCCGGGCTCGCGGCGCTACCGCGGTGACGTACCGGGCCGGGCAGCGTCAGCCGGTCGCCGGGCAGGTCGGCCACGCCGGCACCGACCAGCGGTTCCACCGGTGCGTGCTGCCCGGCCGGTCGAAGTGGTCGGGCTCGGCGGTGCGCGGACGCACACCGGTAAGACGTCTTGAACGGGAGAGATCAATATGACAGTGACTATCGGGGCGGCCGGGCGGTACCGAGAGGATCACGCATGGGTGCAGGCTCCGGCTGCGATGGGCGGTGCCGCGGTCGGATTACCTGGCGGTGGGCCGGTTGTGGGCGGGGCGCGACCGTTGCGGATTGGGGTCATCGCGCCGCCGTGGTTTGAGTTGCCCCCGGCTGGCTACGGCGGCATCGAGTCGGTGGTGGCAGATCTGGTCAATCAGCTGTCCGACCGCGGTCACTGGGTGGCGCTGATCGGCGCCGGGCGGCATCGCACTCGGGCGGCCCGGTTTTGCGCCACGTTCGACTCGCCGCCCTCCGCGCGGCTGGGTACGCCGGTCCCCGAGGTCATTCACGCCGCCCGGGCGGCAGCGGCGCTGCACACGGTGGCGGTAGATCTGGTGCACGATCACACGCTGGCCGGGCCGTTGCTGGCCGGTGGCCGGCGGGTCCCGACGGTGGTGACCATGCACGGCCCGGTGATCGGCGAGCTCGGCGAGTACTACGCAGCGTTGCGGCACGCGATCGGGCTGGTCGCCATCTCGGCATCCCAGCGCAGGCTGAACCCGGCCCTGAACTGGGTCGGTACCGTCCACAACGCGATCGACGTGTCCTCGTTCCCGTTCCGGGCCCGCAAGGACGACTACCTGCTGTGGCTGGGCCGGTTTTGCGCGGACAAGGCGCCGCACCTGGCCATCGACGCGGCCCGGGCGGTACGTCGGCCGATCATCCTGGCCGGTAAGTGCGCCGAACCGGCCGAGAAGGCCTACTACGCGCGCGAGATCGCCCCGCGGCTCGGGCCGGACGTGCACTATGTCGGCCAAGCGGACGCGGTAGGCAAGCGTGAGTTGCTGTCCAGGGCCCGGGCGTTGCTGTTCCCCGTGCAGTGGGACGAGCCGTTCGGGATGGTGATGATCGAGGCCATGGCCTGCGGCACCCCGGTGGTCGCGTTGCGCCGCGGCAGCGTGCCCGAGGTCGTCGCCGACCGCGTCACCGGCATCATCGCGGACACCCCGAGCGATCTGCCCGCAGCGATCCGCGCTGCCGCCGGGTTGAATCCGGCGGCGTGCCGCAGTCACGTGCGTGAGCACTTCGACCTGCCGGTGATGGCGGCCGGCTACGAACGCGTCTACCGCGCCGCCCTGGCTCGGGCCGGTGCGGGACGGCCCACCGCGGCGGTCGCAGCACCGATCCCGCGCGGGGCGCTGACCGTAAAGTCGGGGCATGAGTTCGGCCGGCGGTGATCCGGCGCCGGTCCTGGCCGGTGACGAGGTGACCGTGCTCGAGGGTTCGTCGTTTTGCCGCAGCGGCCGGGCCGGCGACATCGCCGCGCACCGCGCGCAGGGCGTGTTCGTCAAGGACACCCGCATCATCTCCACCTGGGAGCTGCTCGTGGACGACCAACCGTTAGTTCCGCTGGGCGTCGTGGGTGGGGAGGCGTTCTCGGTGACGTTCGTGTGCCGGGCCGCGCCGCGCAGCCCCGGCGCTGACCCGAGTGTGGTGATCCAGCGGCGCCGATTGATCGACCGCGGCATGCGTGAGGACATCAGCGTGCACAACTTCGGCACCGAGCCGCTCGGGGTGACCGTGAGCCTGGTCATCGACGGCGATTTCGCCGATCTGTTCGCGGTCAAGGACGGCCGCCCGCGTCGTCGGGGCGTCGTTCACCGGCAGGTCAGCGAGCAGCAGTTGGAGCTGTCGATGAGCCTGGCCGGCCGGCATCGGGGAGTCCGGATCCACACCGGGGACGAGGCCGCGGTGACGCGCGGTGCGATCAGCTGGCGGCTGGTAGTGCCGGCCCACGGAACGTGGCGTACCACCGTCCACGCGCTGCCCGTGGAGGACGGCGCCGCGCCGGCCCCGTCGTTCCCCACCGATCGGCCGGTCGCGGCGACTGCGCCGTCGCGGCGACTGCGCGACTGGGACGCCGCGGTCCCAACCGTGCGGTGCGAGAACCCGGTTTTGCAGCGGGCGATCCAGCGCAGCCTCGCCGACCTCGGCTCGCTGCGTATCGCCGACCCGGACCGGCCCGGACTGTCCATGGTCGCCGCCGGCGCGCCGTGGTTCATGACCCTGTTCGGCCGCGACTCGATCTTGACCAGCCTGATGAGCCTGCCCTTCGACCTGGGCCTGGCCCGCGGCACCCTGCACGCACTGGCCCGCCGCCAGGGCCAGAAGATCGACCCGTTCAGCGAAGAAGAACCCGGCAAGATCCTGCACGAGATGCGCATGGGCCTGGACGAGTCGATCGCCCTGGGCGGCAGCGCCACCTACTACGGCAGCGTCGATGCCACCCCACTGTTCGTGATCCTGCTCGACCAGGCCGCCCGGTGGGGCCTGCCCGAAGACGAGCTGGCCGAGCTGCTACCGGCGGCCGACCGGGCAATCTCGTGGATCGAGGATTACGGCGACCGCGACGGTGACGGGTTCGTCGAATACCAACGCAAGACCGACCGGGGGCTGCTCAACCAGGGGTGGAAAGACTCCCATGACGCGATCAGCCGCCGCGACGGCGCCCTGGCGCACGGCCCGATCGCCCTGGCCGAGGTCCAGGGCTACGTCTACGCCGCCTACCAGGCCCGCGCCCACCTGGCCACGATAAATGGCGACCTCCCCAAAGCGCAGCGCTACCAGAGCAAGGCGCAGCACCTGCAGCAGCGGTTCGAGGACGCGTTCTGGCTGCCCGCACACGGCTACTACGCGCTGGCCCTGGACGGCGACAAACACCCGGCCGACGCCCTGGCCTCCAACCAGGGACACTGCCTGTGGACCGGCATCGCCGCCGCCGAACACGCCACACTCGCGGCTGATCACCTGCTCTCACCGGCGATGTTCACCGGCTGGGGGGTGCGGACCCTGGCCGCCGGCATGGGCGCGTTCAACCCGATCAGCTACCACAACGGGTCCGTCTGGCCGCACGACAACGCGCTGATCATCGCCGGGCTGGCCCGCTACGGGCACACCACCGCCGCCACCACCATCGCCGCCGCGCTGATCGATGCCTCCGCCCCGTTCGCCGGACGCCTACCCGAACTGTTCTGCGGCTTCGACCGCGCAGACCTACCCGCCCCCATCGGTTACCCCACCGCCTGCTCACCCCAGGCATGGGCCGCCGCCGCCCCCCTGGCCATGCTGGCCGCCCTCCTGGACCTGCACCCGGACGCCGAACACGGCACCATCCAGGCAACCAACGCGCTACCCGAACACTGGGGCCGGGTACGCCTGGCCGGCCTGAACATCGGCCAGCACCGGATCGACATCGACAGCAGCACCCTGCCGGTCGCAACCTAACCCGGCCCGCCCGGCGAGCCGCCCGCCGCCGCACGGTAAGAGCAAGGACCCGCACCACACACGTGGAGCACTCGCCGAGAATCGCGCGGATGTGCCTGGATAGCTTTCGGAGCCGGTGATCACCCCCCACCGATCCTGCGACAGACGGGGAACGGTTACCGGCGACGATCGGTGGCCCAGGAACCCTGCGACATGATCGCGCGACGACGTTTGAGGATCCTCGTCGGCATGCCCGTGGCGCCGGTGTATCACGGTGCTCGCGGACGGCTCTGATAGGCCGATGGTCTCTCGTGAGATCTCAGTTCCGACCACGGTACCCAGCGGAGACGGTCAGGGGCTATGCGCTCTTCAATGGCGACTCGAAGTGGACTGGGGGCAAGATCCCCTCCGAGGTCCAATTCCTGTCGTTCCCTCCCGGGTCGGCCGAGCTGACAATCATCGAGAATACGGTGAACGCCTGGAACTCCCCGGCCCGCGCGGCTGCAGATCGTGCCGCGCTCGGGCGAGACGAACTACGTGATCTTCGTTCGAGACCTTAGAGGCCACCGCGTTGCGGCTCGGACGCCAGGGTGGCGGCCCAGGCCATCAAGGCTAGCGCTACACCGGCAGCTACCACACCCTCGCGCGCTACCTGAAGCCGCTGCGCCGCAGCGATGCGGTCACGCTCGCCCAGGTCCTGCGGAACCGGCCGCCGGCGGTGCGGCAGGTCACCGCATGGATCACCGGCCCGCCCCGCCATCTCAACCCCGGACGAGGCGCGCCTGAAGGCGATCTGGGCCCGATGCCCCGAGATCGACGCCGCCGTGAAGCATGTGGCCGGCGTCGCCCGGATGATCACGGGCTGCACGACCACTACTCAGCCAGGATCACGACACCTGAACCAGAACCAGATAACTTGGCCATTCACAGATGCAGCCACCGCCCGGCCACGCCTGGCTCGTGTCAACACGTTGCTGGCCGCCGCCGGTGAACCCGGATCGGTCACCGTCGGACTTGCCGAACTGCATGCGCAGGACACCCGCCGCGACCTCATCGCTCGGGCTGACACCGACCTGGATCGCAACGGCCACACCGCACGCAGGCATGACGCCCGACCGTGGCGTGGGCGATACAGATGATGACATTGGCGCGGCAGCTGGGGGATGGTCCGGGTCTGGGTGACCAGGTATTTTTCCAGCCGAGCCCATCCGCCGAGAACCAGTTCGGTTCCGACGTCGAGGCGTTCCTGGGAACCAATCAGGTAGTCACGACCCGATCCGGCACCGAGAGCATCAGGATGGACAGGTTCCGGGGTGGCCAAGAGAAATGTTCTTCCGGTGGGTGGTGGGGTACGGCGGGAAACAGACATCAGCTGCGAGCAGCTGATGCTGCCAGGGCTGACTGGGCGTTGCTGTTCACCCCTGCGCGTTGACGTGATCAGATGGATAGGCCGGCTTTGTCGACTTTGCGGTGAAAGTGCATGCCGGCCAGTCCGCCCAGCACCGCGGCGCCGAGGGTGACGAGGATGATCGCGGCGATGGCGATGATGGCGGTGGTGGTCAAAGAGCCTTCATCGACCGGGATCCGGGGGAGGTTCAGGTTGGTCAGGATGTTGTATTTGCTGCCGGCGATCTTGACCAGGATGAAGATGACGATGGCGAACACGATGCCCCAGAGCCACACGGCCAGGCCCTGGGTGGCGCCGTTGAACCGGGCCATCCGGGCGGCGACGTACCCGCCGCAGTAGTAGGCCACGAACAGCACGACCAGCAGCAGGATCGCCCCGACCAAACCGACGGTCTTGGCGGTGCCGGTGGCGGCGGTGGCCTGGTTGGTGATGTCGGTGGTGGTGGTCTTGCTGGTCAGGGACAACACCACGCCGGCGGCGGTGAGCAGGCTGGTCAGCAGCACGGCGATGCCCGCGGCGGCGACCCACCCGAAGAAGGCGGAGCCGATCTTGATGCCGCCGAACTGCTCCTTCTCCCGGGTCAGCACGCTGTCGTGATCCACCCGCAGATCGGCGGCGGCCTCACCGTAGGCACGAGACGGCGCAGCGGTAGCGACCGGTACCGGCTGCTCTTCGAACATCGATTCCCGGACGGGCCGCTGGTCCAGGGTGGATTCCCGCGGGCGGGGGACTTCCTGCTCCGGGGTGACGGCAGCGGGGTCGTCCCGTTCGCCGGTTTCCCGGTCATCCGGGGTGGCGGCGGCGAACCGGTCGGTGGGGTGGGACGCGGGGGTGGTCACGGCGGGGACCGGTTCGACGTCTTCGGGGCGGCGTGGCGGGTTGACGGGACTACTCATGAGGGGGCTCCTGAAATTGGCAGAGGGTTCGCGCGGCCCCGCACACGTGTGCGAAGTCCTGCAGCACAACAAACAAATGCAGCGCCTGGTGAATGACAATCCCTGGAGGAGAGTCGGCGTGGGTGGTGCGGGGTGGTGCGCGGTCGGCGTTCCTGACCCGGCGGCACCCCACGTGCAATGGGCCGATCAGCGGCGCTGCGATGGGGCGGCAGTCCCGATGTGACGGGCCCGGCGGGAAAACTACCTGCGGTCGACCTGGTCGCGGAGCGTATCACCGGTGGTTTCGATCTGCTCCTTGCGGACCGACTCGGTGACGGCCTGCTGATCGTTGACCGTTTCGGTGGCCGGGCGCACCTTCTCCACACCGTCGACATCCTTAGCCACCACAACCCTGTCCTCCACGGAGAGTCCGAGGTGTTCACGGCTGATTCTCCTTCGCCGACAGTAGGTACCAGCCGGGTCCCTGATCGTGTAGGGTGCACGGAATTCAAGTGCCCAAAACATGGCATGTCACACTTCCCGCCCCCTGATTGGTCGGCACCAACCGCGTCATCGAAGGTGTCGAGTATGCCGCGATCATGCCGGGTTATTGCAGCACGCAGACATCGCCGCCGACGACCCTGGCTGTAGTGGTACCGACCATCGGTGAACAAGAAACAGGATGGGCCGGATTGGTTATGCGTCGGGTCGTGACCAATCCGGTCGGGCCGGCGCCTTGCGCGTGCGGATGTTGCAGATCGCGCGGAGTAGTAGTGGACGTCGAGCCACGTTCGATGGCGGCGCGTCAAAGGTGCTCAGCTAGGAGGTGCGCCGGACCATCCAGGGATTCGGCGGTACCGGCCAACGGGCTCCGTTGATCCCCGAGCGGGATGCGCTGCTGCCGGTTGCCGGTCGCCAGGGGTGACACCGGCCCGTTCGCGGTACTCGCACACGAAATCCAGCAGCGCAGGGCCTCTCGGCCGCCGTCCAGGCCCGATGTCGCACGAGGACACCTTGCTCTCCTGGATGTGCACGTTGGGATCAAGCGTGACACCGAACAGGTAAATTCGCCGAGTCCCCGCTGACCAAGGCGTCACCGCCGACCCCCCGGCGATACGGCAGGCCGATCTGGTGGATGGTGTGCCCGTCGAACGTCAGCGGCACCACCCGGTCGGTCACCATCACCCTGGCCTCGCTCGCACTGCGAGCAGTCGCGATGGTCGGCGCTCTCGCAGAAGAAGTCTGGATGGAATTCGGCCAGGAATGGGCCCCGTTCATTCAACCGGGCATCGGTTTCATCCCTCACTGGGTGCGATGGACCGGACGACCGCCGCCGCGACGAAGCCGTACGCCAGGTGCGGGACTGCATCACTGATCCAGTCTTTCACCGACCAGGTCCGCGGGTCACTGACGCCGAGCATCGCCATCGGTGCATCCGTGGCGAGCATCGCGCCCGCACCGGCGGCGGCGCCGCCGATGATCAGCAGGGGTCGCCAACCGGCGGCCTGGGCCACGCCCAGCGCGGCGCCGACACCCACACCGGCCAGGATGCCGATCAGCGCTCCGAGACCGGCATCGCGGTTTTCCCGTGTCTGCTGGTCGCCGGGGATCGACCAACCCGCCTTGGTGGCGATCGCCTCGACGGTGTCCTGCGGTGTGCTGCTGGTGCCGCGACCGCGAACGGCCATGTCCAGGTAGGTGACCGCGTTCAGCGCTGTCGTGCCGGCCGCGCCGCCGGCCAGTCCGGCCAGCAGTGCTCTGCCGATCGCCATCGCTCAGGCCAGCCCGAGCTGGGTCATCATGCCCATCTCGTCGCTGCTGCCCCAGCGCTCCACCATCTTTCCGCCCGAGAACCGGCTGATCTGCAGGCCGCGGATCTTCACCGATTTGCCGGTCGCCCCGTGACCCTGCAATGAGCCCAGGTGGGTACCGGTCAACGTGTAGGCGAAGGCGACGTCGTCCTCCGCGGCGGTCACATGCTCGACCTCGATGTGCAGATCAGGGAAGGCGGCCCGCATCTGGGTGAAGAAGCTGCGAAACCCGGCGGCGCCGGGTCCCTGCGAGGGCGCCGGGTCGTGGTCCACACAATCGGCGGAGACCAGATCATCCAGTGCACCAAGGTTTCCGCTGTTGACTGCTTCACCGAACGCCTGCTGGGCTGCGATGTTGTCCTGCGTGCTCACACCATTTCCTTTCCGGAGGTACCACCCTGACGACCACCCAGCGATGCACACCGTCGGGTGACCGGCACGGTCTCCGCGACGCGGGGATCCGGGACCAATGCCGGTCCACCGCTCACGCTGGCTGCACGGTTGTCTTGCCCACGGCAGGTCACAACTAAACCTCCGGCCCGGACCCCCTGATCCGGGCCGGTAGAGGTGTCGATCCGGGAGAAATGCTGGGCCCGGCCCCGGCCCCAGCCGGTCTCAGGGTGGGCGTGAAGATGCTCAGAACCCGTCGGGTGAACACTTGGTGTGCGCCACCGGAGAAGGTCCAGATCTCATCCAGAGTGGCAGACCCCGGTTGTGGCCTCACCTCTGGAATCCCAAGGTGCCGAAACTGCTGCTGCGACGCCCTCCCTGGCACCCACCAGTGTGGACCTAGGGCCTCGATTCGTGTGCGCCGTGAGGCGCTGCTTGTTCGAGTGGGAGTGAAAGACCACCCCTGACCCTGTCGCGGGCCGAGGAGTCCATCGCGGCTGCGACTCCAGGTCTTCACCGCTTCCATGGCCTTCACCGTGAATCGCCCGGCTCGGCTCTCCCTCAATGTCTAACGACGCGGCAGGCTTCGCTTTCGCTACGGACCGCATGATCGCTTCCCCAAAAAGGGCTTTCGACGTTGGGCTCCGACCCAGCCCGTTTCCAGACCAAGCCGCCAACCTGCTACCGGGCCTCCTGGCAGCTACCCGGACCGGACTCACACCGGCAAGCGACGACGAGCTTCAGACCAGAACATCACCGCATAGCGGTCACCTCCCGATCACTGAGCGCACCGACTGTAGTACTAAAAGTAACAGGAATGCCCAGGCGCAGTCGTCGTATTCGGCCCAGCCAGCCAGATCCGCCCGCCGCGCTGCCTGGCCGGACCCTCCGCATTTCCACCGGGGCGGAATCCACCACCCACACGTCGTCGGTCCACCCGCTGATGTCCGGGGCCGGCAACCCCGATCAAATGCGTTTCATCGTGCCTCCCAACCCCCCATCCAGCTTGTTGTCGCCCGGCGGCAAGCGGCAGATAGGGGAAACATCACCGCGAATCGGGCGCGGGCGTGGCGTAGCCGGCGGGCCTGGCTGGTGAATCTCAACGTGCCTGCATCACCGCCGGGGTCAGCAGTTCCGCGTCGCTGATCCGCAGCGCGATCCTCACCACCGGACGCACCGGTGCCCGCTCCGGCGAGGTCTTCAACAAATCATCGACACGCACCCGAAGTGCTGTGGCGGCTGTCCAGGTCAGCGGTCCCGGGGTGATGGCGTGGCACGCGCGAGCTGCCTCGGGCCGCCGCGCACTGCACTCTGCTCGGCGGAATGCGACGATCTACCCGCCGGCGGGGGACGTTCCCCAGCACTGGATGCCTCGTGCACGACCCGGCGCGTTGCTACTTGGCGACCCGTGGCCAGTGGGCGCTGATGCGGCCACCCATGTTGGCGCGTTCGGCGCGTGAGGCGGATTATGGTGATGCAGCGTCGGCGTCGGCACTGCGGGGGGACCCGACTCGGCAACGATCTGGCATCTGTTGATCTTGGGGTCTTTCCCGAAGGGAGTGTGTATGCGGATGACCGCACCGGGGTTCACCGGGATCTCGCATCTTGATCTGTCCGTTTCCGACGTCGATGCCAGCGCCACCTGGTATGAACGTGTGCTCGGCGTGAGCCGGGTGCGCCGCGTGGAGTTCGCGTCGCGGACGATGGTCGTTCTGGTGGCCCGCGAAGCGGGCCTGGTGATCGGGCTGAATGCGCACATCGACCGCCCGGGCGGGCCATTCGACGAGCGACACGTGGGGCTGGATCATGTGGGGTTCGCTGTGCGCCGGCGGGAGGATCTGGACACCTGGCAGGCACACCTGGCGGCCCTCGGTGTTGAGCACTCCCCGGTTGCCGACGGCGATTCCGGTTCCGCGTTGGTGTTCCGCGATCCGGACAACATCCAGTTGGAGATCTGGTGGACCCGGCCGCGGACACCCTCGGCCGCCCACCGGGCATCGGCGTCGTGAGCACCGCCGTGGAGGGCTCGCGCCTGCCGGTCCGGATTCGTGATGCGGTTGGTCGGCAAGCTGGCGCGATCGTAGTCGGCGCGCATCGCCGGGTCGCCTTCGATCGGTGGTCCTACCATGACGTTCGGCCAAACGTCCGGTTGCTCGTCGGCGGTGATTTGTCACGGGCTGGTGGAGGACTATGCCGTGCGCGCAGCAGTGGCCGACGGAGCACATCGACTTCGTCCGCCCATGGGTGCGGGCGGTGCACGTGAGTGATCGTGCACGTGTTAGCGTCCGCGCCGGACGGTCAGCCTGGATCCTGTCGGGTCCGACGCCGCGGTCTGGCGGAGACACCGGCCCGGCCGTCGCACCAGGGAGGGCCAAGCAAGGGGCCCGCAGGGGGCGGGCGCCCCATCGGCCCCGGTAGGCAACGATGCACGACACGACAAGGAGGCCCCGGTGCCCGACGTGACTGCGTGGATCGGGGCGTTGCGGATCTCGAACGACCGATTCGCTGCGCTGGTAGGGCGTTTGGATGGTGACACGATCCGGCGGCCCTCCTACGACATCGAATAGTCCATCGCCCAGGTGGCGTCCCACCTGGGCAGCCAGGCGGAGATCTACACGATGTTCCTGGACGCCGGGCTGTCGGGGCGGCGCGCACCGGGAACGGACCAGTGCCGGCCGATCTGGGACCAGTGGGACAACCGCATACCGGAACGGCAGGTGAGCGACAGTGTCGGGGCCAACGAGAGGTTCCTGGTCAGGATGGAAACCCTCAGCGGGGCGCAGGCGGCGTCGTTCGCGTTGTCACTGGAGGGAGCCGACCTCGACCTGGCCGGGTTCGCGGCGTCCCGGCTGAGCGAACTGGCTCTGCACACCTGGGACATCGCCGTTGCGCTGGACCGGGAAGCGACGGTCCCGGCCGATGCGGTGGACCTGCTGGTGGACACCCTGCCCAACGCGGCGACGCGGGCCGGCACGCCCTCGCTTGAGCACCGGAGCATCGCGGTGCATACCGTTGCCCCGGAGCGACGTTTCGTGTTGACCACCGGTCCGAGCATCGTCCTGAGCCTCGACGCGGCTGGGGGAGCCGTCAGCTCGGACCGGGCGGACCCGGCCCCGGACACCGCGTTGATCCATCTGCCTGGCGAGGCATTGGTCCGTTTGGTCTTTGGCCGGTTGGACCCGGCGCACACCCCGCCCGAACTCGCCGACGATGCAGCGCTGCCCGTTCTGCGCGGCCTGTTCACCGGACTCTGAGCGTGGATGAACGGATTGCTGTCAGTGGGGTGAGCGTGTCAGGGGCGGCTGGCCGCACGGTGGTCACGAAGTCGGGGCCGCCGAATACGCTGATCTCTCCGGGATCCACCACCCCGGCCGCATCCTCGCAGCCAGCGGTGCGCACGATCACCAGCCGCCCCGAGCTGGCGTGCTTTCCCACCTTGGGGCACAGGTGGATCGGCTGGCATCCTGGACGGCCAACTCGTGCAGGCCGAATGCCCGGCGGAGCTGATCCAGCTCCTCGTCGCCGGGCCGGAACATGCCCAGCCAGATGAACCCGCCCCGGCCGCGGCGCGTGAGCGCGTCGTCCAGTGTCATCGGCAGGTGACTTTGCCCGATCCGTGGACCCACTTGTCCAATCGATCCTGGCTGATCGTGGGCGCATACTGACGGGGTGGCCCGGCCGATGCGGCCGGCACATGAGGTGGTGCAGGATGAACCAGCAGAAACCACATCTGCCGGCTGGGCGGTTTGCGAGGCAAACCCGGGCGGCGACGGAAACATGACGATCCCCGCCTGGTTGATGTGGTTGGCGATCGCCGGGTTGCTGGGTACCGCCGAGATCCTCACGCTGACCTTCGCGGCCGGGCTGGTGGCCTTGGCGGCAGTCATGGCCGCGATCGTCGCCGGCGTCGGCGGAAACTTCGGGGTGCAGTCCGTTGTTTTTGCCGCCACCTCGTTCGGCGCGCTCGCCGCGGTCTTGCCGATGGTCCGAAGAAGAGCCGCGACTCGCCGCGGCTATCGCAGCGGGGTTGAGGCCTTGCTGGGAAGACCAGCAGTCACGCTCACCCAGGTCGACGCCGTCTGCGGGACCGTCCGAATCGGCGGAGAGATCTGGTCGGCACGGACCTACGACGAAACCCAGGTCATCGCCGAAGGCACCAGGGTCTCGGTGTACGAAATCGACGGCGCCACCGCACTGATCTACCCCAGGGAGTTCGCATGATCGTTCTCATCGCCATCGTGGTGCTCGTCGTTCTGGTATTCCTCGCCCTGAGCCGCGTGGTCCGGATCGTTCCGCAAGCCCGCGCCTACCCCGTGGAGCGACTGGGCTCCTACGACCGGACCCTGACCGCCGGATTCAACACCCTGATTCCCGGTATCGACCGTATCCGTGCCCGCGTCGACCTGAGGGAACAGGTCGTTTCGTTCGCCCCGCAGCCCGTCATCACCGAAGACAACCTCGTCGTCCACATCGATACTGTGCTGTACTTCCAGGTCACCGATCCCCGAGCAGCAACCTACGAGATCGCCAATTTTCTCCAAGCGATCGAGCAGCTGACCGTCACGACCCTGCGGAACGTCATCGGAGGGCTGGATCTGGAACGCACGCTGACCTCCCGCGAGGAGATCAATGGGCAGCTTCGTGGAGTGTTGGACGAGGCCACCGGCAAATGGGGTATCCGAGTGAATCGGGTCGAGCTCAAAGCCATCGACCCACCAAAGTCGATCATCGACGCGATGGAGAAACAGCTTCGCGCCGAGCGCGACAAACGAGCCACGATCCTGACCGCCGAAGGCCTGCGCCAATCGCAGATCCTCACCGCCGAAGGATCCAAGCAAAGTGCGATACTCACAGCAGAGGGGGAGCGGCAGGCCCAGATCCTGACCGCTGAAGGCCAGGCCAAAGCGATCGACATCGTCTTCACCGCGATCCACGAGGGACACCCCGACCCGGAGCTGCTGGCCTACCAGTACCTGCAGGCGCTTCCCAAGATTGCGGCCGGTCAGGGCAGCCAGATCTGGATGGTCCCCAGCGAACTTACCAAAGCGTTGGACAGTTTCGCGACCGCCTTCAAACCCGACAAGGCTGCGACGCCGACGGTGCCGTTATCACCGGAGCGCAACGGCACACCGCGTCATCTCCCAGACTCTGCCCCGATCATCGGCCAGAGTTGACACAGATCGACGTCCACACCGGTGGACCGGCAGCAGGGGACTTCCTGCTCTATCACCTGCGGTCCACGCGGAACACTCTTTTTGCAACGGCGGTCAACCGTCGGGTATCCACCGATCGCGAAGGAGTATCAGCCATGCACGCAACGCAGGGAGACTGGCTTGTCATCCGAAGTCACACCGACGGTGGTCACCTCCGCAGAGCGGAGATCTTGTCCACGCACCCGGCCGGGGATCCGCCCTTCACAGTCCGTTGGCTCGACGACGACACCGAGTCGGTGATCTTTCCCGGCCCCGACGCTCAGATCGTCGCCGCCGCGGATCAGGCGGAAGTCGATCGTCGCGAACTCGAGCGCATGACCAGACGCAGACTGTAGTCGGCAACCGAGCCGCCGCTAGCCATACCCATCGCCAAGACGACCCGATCCCGTTCCGCCCCATACGGGCAGCGGAACCGGTGTTGGGATCGGGTTGCCTGCCGCCCGATGTGGGGCGATGAGGATGAACGACCGAGGACGAGGGGGGTGCCGCCGGGACGGAGCCGCCGCGGCGTGGGAATCCTCCGGTGACAACGTGTGCGATGGGGGGTCCTCATGGTGGAATTCGATCTCGCATTCGGTCAATGACGTTCCCGTTGCCGCGGGGTCATCGGTGAACTTCCCGGAAGCTGTACTCCCACGCCTGCAGATCGGCTCGCTCCTGACGTCCCGAGCGGTTTTGGGGGCGGCCGTGATGCACGATCACGACCGGCAGCAGCTGTGGGAGACGATCCGTTCGCTGACGGAGCCGGTGAACTTCCGCCGCAACGGTCCATGTCCGCGGGAGCCCACCACCCGTAGGTTCGCTCCCCGCGCTGCGGCGAGCAGAACTTCGGTGGGGTGACCGCGCACCGTGGTGATGATGCTGTCGGCGGTCATACCCAGAGCGTGGTGCACGGCGACATCCAGGGTGATGCGAGCGTGTTCCGCCCAGTCATCCTCGGCCATGGCCAGGTCCATGCCATTGGACCACGCAGGGGCACCAGCTGATGACGGCCTCCAGGTCCGCACCGGTGACACGGGCCTGGCGGGCGGCCCACCGCACCGCCGCGATCGACGCGTCGGACCCACCGCCACCCACCACGATCCGCGGACGCGGCCGGGGCGCGCGGCGAAGGACACGGCGCATAGGTGTGCTCGCCAAAGGCTGGGTGGCCTTCGTTCCACCGTGGGTTCCGGGGGTTGTTCACCGGTCCACTTGTGCGGTGGGGGGGTGACCTTCCGTCCCGACCCGGCCGGGGGCGGCCGGCAGGGTCGGGTCGATGCCTAGGTGGTCGCTGGATTCCAACGTCTGCAATGCCTGCCAGTCCCGGTGCGGGTGGGCCTCGCTGCGGAGCCGGGCGATCATGTGCGGGTGGTGCAGTTCGAAGGCGGGTCGTTCGGAACGGATCCGCGGTATCGAGGTGAAGTTGTGCCGCGGCGGGGGGCTGCTGGTCGCCCATTCCAGGGAGTTCCCGTAGCCCCACGGGTCATCGGCGGTGGTGATCTCGCCGTACCGCAACGAGCGGAACACGTTCCACACGAACGGCAGCAACGAGGCACCGAGCACGAAGGAACCGATGGTGGAGATGGTGTTCAGGGTGGTGAACCCGTCGGTGGGCAGGTAGTCGGGGTAGCGGCGGGGCATGCCCATGTTGCCCAGCCAGTGCTGGATGAGGAACGTGGTGTGAAATCCGATGAAGGTCGTCCAGAAATGGAACTTGCCCAAACCTTCGTCCAGGAATCGGCCGGTGATCTTCGGGAACCAGAAATAGATGCCGGCGAACGTCGCGAAGACGATGGTCCCGAACAGGACGTAGTGGAAGTGAGCGACGACGAAATACGTGTCGGTGACGTGGAAGTCCAGGGCCGGTGAGGCCAGGATGACGCCGGTCAGCCCGCCGAACAGGAAGGTGACCAGGAACCCGGCGGCGAACAGCATCGGCGTTTGGAAGGTGATCTGCCCTTTCCACATGGTGCCGATCCAGGTGAAGAACTTGATGCCGGTCGGGATCGCGATCAGGAAACTCATAAAGGAGAAGAACGGTAGGAGCACCGCGCCGGTGGCGAACATGTGGTGGGCCCACACCGCGACGGACAGCGCCGCGATGGCCAAGGTGGCGTAGACCATGCCGCGGTAGCCGAACAACGGTTTGCGGGAGAACACCGGGATGACCTCGGAGATGATGCCGAAAAACGGCAGCGCCACGATGTAGACCTCGGGGTGCCCGAAGAACCAGAACAGGTGCTGGAACAAGATCGCGCCGCCGTTGGCCGGATCGAACACGTGCGAACCGAACTTCCGGTCCGCCTCCAGCCCGAACAACGCGGCGGTCAGCACCGGAAAAGCGATCAGCGCCAGGATCGAGGTGACAAGCACAGTCCAGGTGAACATCGACATCCGCCACATCGTCATCCCCGGGCAGCGCAGGCAAATGATGGTGGTGATCATGTTGACCGCGCCCAGGATGGTACCCAAACCGGACACGGCCACGCCCATGATCCACAGGTCACCGCCGATCTGCGGGGAGTTCGTAATGCTCGACAGCGGGGTGTAGGCGGTCCAGCCGAACGCGGCGGCACCGCCCGGGGTGACGAACCCGGTGAGCGCGATCAACGACCCGAACAGGTACAGCCAGTAGGAGAACGCGTTCAGCCGCGGAAAGGCGACATCCGGTGCGCCGATCTGCAAGGGCAGCACGTAGTTCGCGAAGCCGAACACGATCGGGGTCGCATAGAACAGCAGCATGATGGTGCCGTGCATGGTGAACAGTTGGTTGTACTGCTCGTTGGTCAGAAACTGCAGGCCGGGACGGGCCAGCTCGGCCCGCATCAACAGGGCCAGCACCCCGCCCACCATGAAGAAGAAGATCGAGGTCGTCATGTACATGACGCCGATGACTTTCGGATCGGTGGTGTTGAGGTACCCCAGCAGCTTCACTCCCGGCGGCGACCGGCGGCCCTGGCCGGGACGGGTCAGCACCGGACGCGGCGCCACTGCAGTCATCTCGCACCTTTCCACCGCTGCGACCCCCCGCGCGCTTGTGCGCGCCGGGCCACCCACCGACGGTGGGTGCGGATCTGTTCCCCGACGGCCCTGGCCAACGGGCCGGGCACGATCTCGCCCGCGTCGACCTGCCGGATTCGGGTCTGCTGCCGGTGCTGCTCAAGGACGCCACCCACGAGGGGACAGATGCCCGCGCCACCCTGCAAGCCCCGCTCGGTGATGCCCACCAAGGAAAGGACGAGCAGCGCAGCCGAGCGCGAACCGATGACCACGCCGAACTGCGACGTCAGGCGGCGAAAGGGAACGGCCCACGCGCGGCGCCGGTAGTCATGCAGCAGTGACGTCATAAGTGGCGTCTCCCGTTCAGGAGTTCACCGATCTGCCCGGCATTGAGCGGAAGCTCCCCACCCGCCGTGAACGGCAGGTGCGACCCAGGCTGGTTGTTGTCTTAGCCCCGGTCACATTGCCACAGGAGCACGGCGCTGTCCAGACTTCCCCACCCACTCACCCGCCCGCGCGCCGCGGGGAGACTGCAGTGCTGAGAGATGGCGGTCTACCCAATCGGCCCTTCTTGGCCGGGATCCCTGGCACTGCGCGCTTCTGGGTCGAGCAGTCGGCCTGGCTCCGGAAAATCGGCGATGTGGCGGCGACGCTGATGGATGGCAACGATCGGGGTGCGGTGCCCAGGACTCAGCAGCCGCACGGCAAGGATTCCCGGGGTGGCTACTTTTCGAGGAGCTGTCGCAGCATGTACTGCAGGATCCCGCCGTGTCGGTAGTAGGCCGCTTCGGCGGGGGTGTCGATCCGTACCGTGGTGGTGAACTCCTGGATCTGGCCGCCACGGGTGGCTCGGACGGTCACCTCGCCGGGGAGCGGTCCGCTCTGGCCGTTTGCGGTCAGCCCGGTGATCGAAAACTCCTCCTCACCGGTCAACCCCATGCCCTGGACGGAGTCTCCGGGCGCGAACTGAAGGGGTAGCACGCCCATGCCGATCAGGTTGGAGCGGTGGATCCGCTCGAACGAAGTGGCCAGGACCGCCTTGACGCCGAGCAGCAGCGTGCCCTTGGCGGCCCAGTCGCGCGAGGATCCGGACCCGTACTCCGCGCCCGCGAGGATGACCAACGGCACGTTCTCGGCCGCATACCGCGTGGCGGCGTCGAAGATGCTCATGTTCTCCCCGTCGGGCTGGTGCCGGGTCACGCCGCCCTCGGTGCCGGGCGCCAGTTGGTTGCGGAGCCTGACGTTGGCGAAGGTGCCGCGGATCATCACGTCGTGGTTGCCGCGGCGGGATCCGTAGGAGTTGAAGTCCTTCGCCGCCACGCCATGGTCCTGCAGGTACTCCCCGGCCGGGGAGTTCTTCTTGATGGCGCCCGCGGGCGAGATGTGGTCGGTGGTCACCGAATCACCCAGGACGGCGAGCACCCGTGCCCCCGCAATGTCGTGAACGGGTTCCGGGTCGCGTTGCATGCCGTCGAAGTAGGGGGGCCGGCGGACGTAGGTGGAGGTTTCGTCCCAGGCGAACACCTGCCCGGCCGCCACGTCCAGGCTGCGCCAGTGGTCGTCTCCGGCGAAGACGTCGGAGTAGTTGCCGGTGTACATCTCCGAGCGTAGGTGTTCGTCGATGACCGCCGCGATCTCCTGGGTGCTCGGCCAGATGTCGCGCAGGTACACGGGTTTCCCGTCAATATCGTGGCCGAGTGGGTCGCGCAGGACGTCGGCGAGCATCGTCCCGGCCAGCGCGTAGGCGATCACCAACGGCGGTGAGGTCAGGAAGTTCATCTTCACTTCCGGATGAATGCGGCCCTCGAAATTGCGGTTGCCGGACAGGATCGAGCACACGGTCAGATCGTTCGCGTTGACCGCCGCGCTGACCTGCGGGATGAGCGGCCCGGAGTTGCCGATGCAGGTGGTGCACCCGTACCCGACCAACCCGAAACCGAGCTTCTCCAGGAACGGGGTCAGCCCGGCGCGGTCGTAGTAGTCGGTGACGACCCGGGAACCCGGGGCCAACGACGTCTTCACCCACGGTTTGCTGCTCAAGCCGCGTTCGACGGCTTTCTTCGCGAGCAGGGCGGCACCGATCATCACCGCCGGGTTGGACGTGTTGGTGCAGGACGTGATCGCCGCGATGACGACATGCCCGTGATCCACAGTGGTCTGCACATCGTGGTCCAGCACGACCCGCACCGGGTTCGATGGCCACGCGTGCTCCGGGCCGTCCGGATGAGGGGCAACGGGCCCATCGGCTTCGCGGTCGTGGTCGATCGCCGGCGGGTCGCTCGCGGGGAACGATTCACTGCCCGCCTCGTCCAGTCCGGCCCGCAGCGCAGCCGATTGGCTCTCGCCGGACAGCAGGAATCCGACCGTGTTCGGCGCGACCGCCAACGGAATCCGGTCCTGCGGACGTTTGGGTCCGGCGATGCTGGGCTGCACCGATGAGAGGTCGAGTTCGATGCGCTGGCTGTAGTTCGGTTCGTGATCGGGGTCGTGCCACATGCCCTGTTCCTTGGCGTAGGCCTCCACGAGCCGGATCTGTTGTTCTCCTCGCCCGGTCAGCCGCAAGTAGTTCAGCGTCTCGTCGTCGATCGGGAAGATCGCGCAGGTGGAGCCGTATTCGGGGCTCATGTTGCCGATGGTGGCCCGGTTGGCCAGCGGCACGTTCGCCACGCCGGGCCCGTAGAACTCCACGAACTTGCCGACGACACCGGTCTTGCGGAGCAGTTCGGCGATGGTCAGGACGAGGTCGGTGGCGGTGCTGCCCTCCGGCAGGGCGCCGGTGAGCTTGAAACCGAGCACCTGGGGGATGAGCATGCTCATCGGCTGTCCGAGCATCGCCGCCTCGGCCTCGATCCCGCCGACCCCCCAGCCGAGCACCCCGAGGCCGTTGACCATGGGGGTGTGGGAGTCGGTACCGACCAGGGTGTCCGGGTAGGCGAGGAACCCATCGGATGTCGCCCGGGTGAAAACAACCCGGGCGAGGTATTCCAGGTTGATCTGATGGCAGATGCCAGTGTCCGGGGGGACCACCAGGAAATCGTCGAACGCGTTCTGCGCCCATCGCAGCAGCTGGTAGCGCTCCCGGTTCCGGGAGAACTCCAGGTCGGCGTTGATGCGGAAGGCATCCGGGCTGGCAAACGCATCCGCGATGACCGAGTGATCGATGACCAGCTCGGTGGGGATCAGCGGGTTGATCTTCGCGGGGTCGCCGCCGAGCGTGGTCATCGCGTCCCGCATCGCCACCAGGTCGACCACGCATGGCACCCCGGTGAAGTCCTGCATCAACACCCGCGCGGGGGCGAACTGGATCTCGGTGCCGCTCATCTCCTGCGGTTTCCACCCGGCGAGCGCCTGGATCTGGTCGGTGGTCACCAGGTGCCCGTCCTCGTTGCGGATCAGGTTCTCCAGCAGCACCTTGAGGCTGTACGGAAGCCGCGCGCTACCCTGGATCGCGTCGAGACGGTAGATGCCGTAGGACTGGTCCGCGACCGTCAATGTGCTTCGGGCGCCGAAACTGTTGTCGCTCATGATCCCTGCCTCATCGTGGGTTGGACTGCCGACAAGCTGACACATTCCGGGGCACGGGTGTCGCTGCCGGAGTACCTCACCACCGATCATGCTCCGGCGGCTCGTCCCGACCAGTGCCGGGCCGGTTCCGCGCCGCCGGGATCCAGGTCGATGACCACCGGGGCATGGTCGGCAGCATCGACACCCTTGCGCTGGTCCCGGTCGACGTAGGCGTCGGTGACGGCGGCAGCGAACGCGTCGTCGGGGCAGGCCAGCTCGATGCGTTGCCCCCGGTTCTTGGCAAACGCCAAGGCGCGATAGTCCCAGTAGGTGAATGGTGCGTCGTGCTTGAGCGCACGCGGATAGATGTCGATCAGCCCGGCATCGCGCAGCGCAGCGAGTGCTGCCCGCTCGGATTCGGTGACATGAGTGCCCCCGCTGAACTCGGCGATGTCCCATACATCCGCGTCGGTGGGCACGATGTTGTAGTCGCCGAGCACCACGAACGGGCTGTGCGATGCGCGTTCCTCGCGCACGGTCGCGAGCAGCGCACGCAGCCAACGGAGCTTGTACTCGAAGTGGGGGTGTCCGATTGCGCGGCCATTGGGTACGTAGATCGACCAGATCCTGATGCCCGCACAGGTTGCAGCGACAGCACGCGGCTCGGCCACCGCGAACAAGGCACCTGGGGCCTGGTAACCAGGTTCGTCCAGCAACCCCCTGCGGACGTCGGTGAGGCCAACCCTGGACAGCACGGCCACGCCGTTCCAGCGCCCGGCGCTGTGCACCGCGACCTCATAACCCAACGCGGCGAACTCGGTCACCGGGACATCGCCGGCGGCGCACTTGAGTTCCTGCAAACACACCACATCCGGTGTCACCGAGGACAACCAACCCAGCAGCCGGGGCAACCGGGCCCGGACGGAATTCACATTCCACGTCGCGATCCGCATACCGGCCAGAGTGCCACCGTCGCCGCATCCCACCGGCGTTTTTGCCGGATGGACGGGTGGGCTGCCGACGGGCCGGCAACAGGGCGAGAATGGTCCCGTGATCGCAGCGGTGGTGTTCGACCTGGACGGTGTGCTGATCGACTCGGAGCCGGTGTGGGAGCGGGTGCGCCGGTCCTATGTGGCGGAACACGGCGGGTCGTGGCCCGCCGGAGCCCAAGAACGATTGATGGGCATGAGTACCGCCGAATGGGCCCGTTACCTGACCGAAGAGGCAGGTGTCGATCAACGCCCCGAGGAGGTGGCCGCAGCCGTGATAGCGCTGATGGCCCGTCAGTACGCCCAGAAGCTGCCGCTGATCTCCGGCGCACTGGAGGCGCTGGAACGATTCGGCAACCGTTGGCCGCTCGGCCTGGCCAGTTCCTCCCCACGGTCCCTCATCGACACTGTGCTGGCGACGGCTGGTCTGGCCCATCGGTTCGCGGTCTCGGTCTCCTCCGAGGAAGTGGCACGAGGAAAGCCCGCGCCGGATGTCTACCTCGCGGCTGTCGCCGGGTTGGGCCTGGCACCAGAACAGTGTGTGGCCGTGGAGGACTCCACCAACGGTGTGCTGTCTGCTGCGGCAGCGGGTTTGGCGGTGGTGGCGATCCCGCGACCCGGCTACCCCCCTTCCGCTCCTGCGCTTCGCCGAGCCGCGATCGTCCTGACAGACCTGGCCGGACTCACTGCGACGAACCTGCGGGGACTGGCCGCCTGGGGCGAAAGGCCTGGTGCGCAAGCCCATCCGTGACGGGCCGGGAATTGATGAGGTTCGGGTGTCCCATTTCGAACTGCCGTCGGCCCCCACCGGGGCCTATGATTCGGGCATGGTTGCCGGTGTTCGAAGTGCGCGGCTGGCCGCGGCGAGACACTCGACCGTGGCCTACAAGGGCGCAATGGCCATTTCCGGGCTGATCATGGTGCTGTATTTGCTGGCCCATATGTACGGCAACCTCAAAGTCTTCGCGGGTCAGGCGGCCTTCGACGGCTACGCGGAGCATCTGCGCGAACTGGGCGAACCGGTATTGCCGCACGCCGCAGCCCTGTGGATCATCCGAGTGGTCCTGCTGGCGAGTGTCCTGATTCATTTCTACGCGGCGATGGTGCTGTGGCGCCGGGCCCGGCATGCGTCGGACCGCAGTGGTGGGCCTCGTTATCAGAGCACCAAGAACCCGCGCGGCGTGCAACGGACCTATGCATCGTTCACCCTGCGGTGGGGCGGCCTGTTGGTGGCCCTGTTCATCGTGTACCACCTGCTGAACTTGACCGCCGACTACATCTCGCCCGGTGGCGCGTCGAGCAGCCCCTACCAACGGACGGTGAACAGCTTCCAGATCTGGTGGGTGGTGCTGAGTTACACGCTGCCCCTACTTGCCCTCTTGCCCTGGGCTTTCATCTTCGGCACGGCATCTGGAGTGCATGTGCCAGTCTCGGAGCCAATACGAGTGTGGCCCGTCGACGGCACCTCAACCAGATCGATCGGCATTTGCGGTATTGATCACGGTGGGATTCCTGATTCCCCCCTATGCAATCCTCTTCGGGTGGGTGGGCCGATGACCGCCCTTTTCACCCAAGGCGATCGCCTTCACGACGCGAAGGTGCCCGCGGGGCCGATCGAAGGCCGGTGGGATGCCCACGACTTCTCCTCGAGGACAATCGGCCGGGAACCGAGACCAGCCATTCGAGTTGACAGGCTCCGCGTGTGTGGCGACCTCGACGTAGACCGAGGCGGACGCCAGGAGCCTGGGCCTGTCCGTCGAGCCGTTCGGCGCCATCGAACGCTTCGACATCGCGATCGACGGCGCCGATCAGATCACCCCCGACGGTTGGCTGATCAAAGGTGGGGGCACCCCCACACACGGGAAAAGATCGTCCCCGCAACGTCCGACCGGTTCGTCATCATCGCAGACTCCACAAAACCTGTGCCGGCGCTGCACCATCCTGTGCCGGTCGAACTGCTCGAGTTCGGCCTGGCCTCGACCCTGCATCGGCTGGACCCGGTTCGCCTGCGCGATGTTCCCCGAAGTCCGGACGGTGGGGTCATCGCCGACTGCCTCGGATCCCTGGAAGACGTCGAAGCTGCGGCGGCCTTCCTCGGCACCACTGCGGGACTGGTGGAACACGGACTGTTTCCGCCTGATCTGGTGAGCGACATTATCGTCGCAACCGGTGATCGGGTGGATCACCGCTCACTGCGCTGATCCTCGCCGATCGGTCTTTGAGGCAACCAAATCATCCTGGGCCTGCAGTCTGTCCCACCCGGTCATCGAAGGATTCCGCAGCCAACTGTGACCAGGCCCGATGCGGCGGTTGCCGCATCGGGAGCTGGGAAGTGCATCGATGATGGGGTCCTGCTTCTCGCCAGGTAGAAGCACACTGCGGTCGGTAGCGGCAACGGAGCGCACCGGAGGAAGATCACCGCCGCGCTGCCTGCGGCCCTGGCTCTGCTCAGTGCCGCCCTTGATGACCCCGCCGCGGCCTATCGGCCTACGTTGCAGGGCACGGTGCGCATACTCGCCGCCGCCGGCCTGGCGGTGCCGTCCTTCGTCGGCCTCACCGTCACCTTTCTGCATCTGGGGCAGCCGAGCGGGTGGCGCTGCGCTTCACACGGCTCGATATTCACATCGAGCTGGGAGACATCCCGCACCTTTGCGTCCACGACGCGCGTAAGCTCGACAGTGGCTACCTTTTAGCCAGCCTGGATATCGAGGTCTGCCCCACGGCCGACACGACGAGCCTTCGCTCACAGCCAAGCACATTCGGCGGGTCAACCTCATCCTGCGGGCGCGGTCATCACACTGCGGTGACAAGTTCGGCGATGCTCCAGCCACGATGGTGCGATCACTGCTGCTCCGCCATTGCGTCCCAGCAGTCGAGGAATGTCGTCAGGCGGTGATCAGACCAAATCCAACGGTCCGTCGAACACGTCGAGCCGGACCGCCCGACAGAGCGTCTCACCGATCCGGACAATCTTCGGGCGGCCACCCCGATCCAGTATCAGGCATGGAACCAACCGGCTCAGGAAAGGAAAGTCGATGTCCCGTCAGCACCACCAACACCCCACGCAAAGCGTCGCACCCGGTGCCGAACCCGAGCAGGCGGGTGACAACCCGCCCTCACAATGGGTCAACCCCGCCCGGGCCGCCGCAGCTGAATTCTCACCCCAACCGGTCGATCTCCAACGGCGACCACCGCAGGACACCGTTATCGGCCACGAAACCCCCGAATAGCCACCATCGCGGTGGCTCATCAACACCCGTGGTTGGCAAAAGACGACGGCATCACACCACCCCTGCACCACTATTTGCGGTCAAGCAGAATCGAGTAAATTTCGTGATCATCCTGGCGATGCTGGTGTTCCTGTGGATGCCGTACCTGATCACGAGGCTGCTGCGCACCGGTGCTGGCACGCGCAGATCCGCCGCGCCCGGCCGGCAGCGATAACGCGGGACAGGACGGGCAGTCCTGGACCGCGTTGGATGACCGCCAGTTGACCCGGCTGCTGATGGACGCCGCTCGGCCGACCACCTCCGACAAGGACCTCCCATGACCCGAAGCCAGATGTTCACCGCCGCCCGGATGGATCTGGAATTTCCTATATCCCTGGGGGTGTATGAGCGCTATGCCGATGCCCAGCACGCCGTCGATTATCTTGCCGATCAGAGCTTTCCGGTGCAGAACCTGGAGATCGTGGGCACCGAACTCCGATCCGTGGAAAGGGTCACCGGGCGCCTGACCCGCGGCAAGATCGCCGCCGCCGGCGCCCTGTCCGGACTGTGGATCGGGCTGTTCGTCGGCATCGCCTTCAGCCTGTTCAGCGACCGCAACCAGATGGGTTTCCTGATCAGCACGCCGCTGCTCGGGGCGGTGTTCGGGTTGGTGTGGAGCCAGATCGGCTTCAGCGCCGCCACCCGCCGCGGTACCCGGGACTTCGCCTCGGTCAACCAGATCGTCGCGACCAAGTACGAAGTGCTGGCTGAACACCAGCACGCCGCTCGGGCCCGGCAACTCCTGTCGATCATGCCGCGGGAGGCGGCCCTGTGACACCCCGTCCCGCACAAGCACCTCTAGCCGAAATTCAAGGAGACGACAGTCCATGACCAACAACCAAACTTCCACTTTGTACACGCTCGGTGACCGCGGTCAGACGGTCAGCGGATCGGCCAACGATGTCCGGGGCCGTGAGGTGAAGGACAAGGACGGTGCCGGTATCGGCAAGGTCGCCGATCTGATCATCGACGAGCAGGAGCAGAAGGTCCGTTTTCTGTTGGTCGAGCACGGCGGATTCCTCGGCTTCGGGGAGAAGAAGACCCTGATACCCGTCGACGCCGTCACCAAGGTCACCGAGGACGAGGTCGACATCGACCAATCGGGCGAGCGGATCAAGTCGGCGCCCGGCTACGACCCGAAGCTCATCAACGATCGGCCGTATCACGCCAGCCTCTACAACTACTACGGGTATGGGCCCTACTGGGGTGCCGGTTACGCATACCCCATGGGTATGGGAATGGGTATGGGGGGTATAGGTGGTATGGGCGCCTATTGATGCCGCCCGCGGTCATCAGCGTGATGAGCCGCCTGGGCAACGGGCGGGTTAATCCGCTCTAACCCGGCGGATACGGGCTGGTTCGCGGTGCGCACTCGCCCACCTTTTTGGGCGGGGAACTCCTGGTTCGGTATTGCTCGCTGGGGCCAGGAGGCCATGGTGAATGTCTACGGCGTAGCCGTGGCGATGCCGCAGGGGTAGAGCCGGGTGCCTAACTCGTCGACCGGTCAGCAGTGAACGTGGGAACCATCGACGGTCGTTCCACCAGTCGCAGCCAGCCAGGGTGCGGGCGTGGTGGAGCGGCGCGACGCCAGGCCGTGGCCGTGGGTGGGGCGGAGCCGCCGTAGTACTCCGAGTCGGGGAAAGCCCGTGCACATGGGGAAGGGCGGCAGTGTGTCGAGCAAGGAGAGGACTGCAATGTTCGAAGATGCGCCGGTGAATATCGGCGCCGTGCAGTGGCCGGACGCTGGTTCGGCCACGGTTGCGGTACGAAGGATGCAGACCAAGTTGCACCGTTGGGCGAAGGATGACACCTCTCGCCGATTCGGTGACCTGTTCAACCTCGTGTATGACCCGGCGTTCCTGGTTCACGCGTGGGAGCGGGTGGCTGGCAACGCCGGAGCACGGACAGCCGGAGTCGATCGTGTCACGGTGACGCGGATCGAGTCCGGGATCGGGGTGGAGGCATTTCTGGACCAGATCCGGGGCGAGCTGAAATCGGGCGAGTTCCGGCCGGTGGAAGTGCGGCAGGTGATGATCCCGAAAGCGAGCGGCAAGCTCCGCGGACTCGGGATCCCCACGGTCGCCGACCGGGTGGTTCAGGCAAGTCTCAAGGCAGTGCTCGGAAAAGACCCGCGTTGTCCATCTGGACGAGGGCTTCGACTTCCTCGGCTTCCACATTCGTAGAAGGCGGAAACGAGGAACCCAGAAGCAATGCGTGCACACTGTTCCGTCCAAGAAGGCCATCCAGGCGATCAAGGACAAGGTGGCCCGCAGAACCTACAGGTCAACCCGACAACAGAGCCTGGCTGAGCTGATCACCAGCATCAACCAGACGCTGCGGGGGTGGGCGAACTACTTCCGCCACGGGGTATCGAAACGGGTATTCAGCCTCCTCGACAATCACGCCTGGTGGCGGATCGTCGGCTGGATCCGCGCGAAGTACTCCCGCATCGGGATGAAAGAACTCCGCCGCCGCTTCTGTGACCACGGGTGGCGGATCACCCACGACGGGGTCGTGTTCACCGGCGCATCCAGCGTCGCTGTGACCCGCTACCGCTATCGCGGCAGCACCATCGCGACCCCATGGACCCCGAATTCGGCAGGCCCGTCTGCGGCCTGATCAACGGCGAAGACACGCGGAGCGCCCGGTGCGTGGAGACACGCACGCCGGGTGCGGTGAGCGGGTCGGGGAAACGGACTGGCCGCAAGGCCGGCACCGCGCCCCGGCCGAGGATTAAATTTACCGTTCCCTGCCGCTCCCACGAGCGCCCGTCCCTGTCGGATCTCGTGTGGAGGTGGGAAGGATGCAAGTCGATCAGGACGATCAGGAGATCATCCAACGGGTCGCGGCGTTGGACGTCGGGAAGGCTGAAGTGCTCTGCTGCGTGCGGATACTGAGCCGCCCGGTGATTTCCGGACCGTAAAACCATGACTTCTACGCTGCGGAGATTTCGTCAAACCAAAACTGCTCGGCCTCGTTGGGGGTAATGTAGCCCAGACGCGAATGCAACCGAACCTGATTGTATCTTAATTCAATGTACCGGGTGATGTCAATTCTGGCGTGCTCCCGCGTCGGGTAACTGGTACGGTTAACCCGTTCCACCTTCAATGTCCCATTGAACGATTCGGCCTAGGCGTTGTCGTAGCAGACGCCGGTGCGCCCCACCGATCTCCGAACACCCAATTGGCCAGTGACTTCAGCGAACTCTTGCGAGCAATACTGGCTGCCGCGGTCGCTGTGAAAGATGGTCACGTTCGGGATGAAGGTGACGTTTCTTGCCGCCATCTTCAGGGCGTCGGTCACGAGCGAGGTACGCATATGATCTGCCATCGCGTACCCGACGACCTTCTTCGTTGCGCAGTCCAGCACGGTCGCCAGATACAGCCAGCCTTCCCACGTAGGGAGGTAGGTGATGTCCCAAGATCAGATGGTCGTTGTTTGGGCAGCTCCGGCTGGTCCCAGTCGTAGCGCAGATGCCCGGTCAGCAGCACCGCCATCAGATCCGCGGCCGACAGCGAGGAGGTGGGGTGTCCCGACCCGGCCGCCGTGCTGCACCGGATGGAGTCGATCCGCAGTTGGGTGGCCAACTGCCGGACGAGATCGAGCCGCTGGCCGGTCATCGGACCGTCCGTCGTCGTTGTGCTCATGAGTGTTCTCCGATGATCGTGTCGAGATGGACCGGGGCGAGTTCGACGTCCGGGTTGGCCCGGATGCCGCAACGGACCAGGGTGGGGGAGGCGGTACGCAGCTCGCAGCGGTGGACGGTCATACCGGCCGGGACCCGCTCGTCGCCCCACCGGAAGGCCAGGTATCGCGGTGTCCCGCATCGCACACGCTGGTCGCGAGACCGCCCCCTGGGGGAACCGAACCGGCCCGGTTGGCGACGTCGACAAGCGTCCCGGCCGGGTGTCAGATCCCGGCCGAAGCGGCGTGGTAGGGCCTGGCCGGTGGCACGGCTCGTCGGTGGATCTCATTCGCTGAGGTCGACGACGACTTTGACGTCGTCCTGGTTTTTGTGCAGGGCGCCGACGAACCCGCTCATCGGCACCCGCCGGGTGATCAGCCGCGCCAGCCAGGCCGGGTCGGCCTTGGCCAATGCTTCGGCGGCCTGCTGGTAGTGCCGCCGCCCGGCGTTGACCGAGCCGAACAACACGGTGTTCTCCAGCACCATCTGTTTGTTGACCTGGTCCAGGCCGACGGCGACGTTGCGGGTCCCAGAAGAGATACCGGTTCAAGCAGATGATCGCGTCGCCGGCGACGATCTCGGCCAGGTCGAACACCAGCGGTCCGTGTCCAGTGCATTCGATCACCACATCGGGGGTGATCCCGATGTCGTGGACGTCACCGGTGTGGAAGGTGGCGCCGAGGTCGGCGACCAGCTTGGCCTTCGGCCCGGCGTTGTCCGACGTCAAACCTCTGGTCCATCCAGCCCGGCCAATCGACACTCACGTGTTTTCCAGCAGAAGGACAGCCCCGATGACCACCCCCGCGAAGCA
>JBBRDH010000045.1:0-34542 GCA_038204125.1 Mycobacteriales bacterium | reverse complement strand
GCACAAGCCACCGCCGCAGGACGTCGTAAACAATTCCCGCGCCGCGGAGGTGCCCGATGTGTGGCGGCGCCTGCACCGTAGCGCCGCAGTTGTACAAGGTGACCACGCCCGGTTGCAACGGTTCGAAGGGTCGCGCGGACCGGGTGGCGGTGTCGTACAGGCGCAGGCTCACCCGAGAATGGTACGGGCGGCGGTGCTGATCGGTTGCCCTGATCAGCCGGTTTGCTCCCGACGCGGGCGGCGCCGGGCCGGCGGCGGCGGGACCGCCTTGGCGGCGACGATTCGGTCGAGCGCCACGATCACGGCGCCGCCACGGGTGAGGACCGTGCACATCACCGGACCGAGGTCGGTCAATTGTCCGAGCGCGTCGGTGAAGCCGCCTTCGATGCGGTAGCGGACGACGACCCGGGTGCCCAGCGGCAGCGCCCCCAGCACCGCACCGGCGGCCTCACTCACCCGGCCGCCCGCTGCGCCGGACGGTTGGGCTCCTCTCCCCCCGGTCCGGCGCTGTCCACAGGCTCTCGAGTACCGGCGCTGCGCAGGTGCGCTCGGGCGAAGGCGAGCGCCTCGGCGATGTCGTACTTCCGCTGTTCGGCAGTGGACGACCGGGTGGAGATCTCCACGATCACCGAGCCGGTGAAATCGGTGTCGTAGAGGTGCCGAAGCACCTGCGCGCAGGGCTGCGACCCTCGACCTGGCACCAGGTGTTCATCTTTCGGCGAGCCGGAGCCGTCCGCCAGGTGCAGGTGCGAAAGATGGGATCCCATGCGGCCCAACATGTCCATCGCATCGGACTGCGAGGTGGCGGTGTGCGAAAGGTCCAGGGTGAAATGGTCGTGACCCGCCGGGACCGGGTCCCAGTGCGGCCGGTAGCTGTTCACCAGGGCGCCGCGGACGTTCACCGGAAACATATTCTCCACCGCGACGACGACATCGGTGCGCATCTGCAGTTCGGCGACCGACTCGGTGAAATGGGCCGCGGCCGACCGTTGCCAGACAAAAGGTGGGTGTACGACAACGGTTGCCGCTCCGAGCCTTTCGGCCATCTCGATGGACCGGGCCAACTTGACCAGCGGATTGGTGGACCAGACCGCCGCGGTGATCAGCAGACAGGGCGAGTGGACCGAGAGCACCGGCATCGCATGGGTGTCCACCAGCGCCGCCAGGGCATCGGCATTCTGGCTCTTCAGATCGGTCTGGACCATCACCTCCACCCCGTCGTACCCGGCAGCGGCAGCGGCGGCGAAGGCCGCCGCCGTCGTGTCGGGATAGACAGATGCGGTGGAGAGCCCGACGGGAATGAGCCGCCTGGGCTTGGTCTCCACCAAGGTCTCCACCATGGCCGTCACGTTACCGGCGGTGGGTCAGCCGGTGACGCTGTTCCCCCCGTCCTCGAGATGGCCGACGTAACGCCGGGACCACGACCCGTCACCGCCGAGGGTGACCGACAGGTCGTACCAGCCCCCGCTCGACTCCAGCGGCTCGGCACGGTGGGTCGCCCTGCTGTGGGCCGGCACCCGGTAGCGCTTGGGGTGGTGCCTGTCGTAGTTGTTCGACACCACGGTGAACGTCACAGCCCTGGGCCCGTCGTTGACGAGCTCGAGGGTGAGTTCCGGTTCGTCATCGCTGTATTCGGCGGTGACATGCGCGGTCCTCCCAGCGGCGTGGAGCTCGCCGGTGAAGTGCCGGAGAAACCGGTTGGGGCCGACGACGGTCAGGTCATACCTCCCGTCAGCGCCGCGAACCGGCACAGAGGCATGCGTGGTTCCCCGATCGCTCCCGTCGTGGCCCGACCACGCCGGCGCAACCGTGTACTGCCCGGGGTATCTCGCCGGGTAGTCGGCGAGCGGTGCGACCGCAGCTGTGTTGTCGTAGACGGAGAAGTGGCTGGCTTTGCGGACATGCGGCCCGCTGTTGCGCAGCGCCAGCCTCGCCTCGACGGTCCCGTTGCCGCCGTGGACGAACCCGTCCAGGTTGGCGTTGGGCTGATAGGGCAGCGGCCGGGCGCGCTTGGCGCCCTTCTCCTGCGTTGGCATCGCGTTGGTGACGGGTTGCGGATCGTACGCGCCGCCGGCCGGGTCGCCGATCACGGTGGTCTTCGGCAGCTTCGGCAATCCGTAGATCGGCCGGGTGAAGTCGAACGCGCTGGTCAGGTCACCGCAGACGCTGCGCCGCCAGGCGCTGATGTTCGGGCAGATCGCCGGCGAACCCATTGCCCCGGTCCATTTCTCGAGGAATTGGATCACCGACGTGTGGTCGGAAACCTCGGAGGTCACCCAGCCGCCCCTGGTCCACGGGGAGATCAGCAACAAGGGCACGCGGAACCCGAGCCCGACCGGCAGCGACTCGGTGACTCCCGCATCCGCCAGCGGACCGGAGACCTCGGCGTAGAACTCGTCCCTGGTGCCGGGGGTCGGCACTGGCGGCGGGACGTGGTCGAACTGGCCGTCGTTCTCGTCGTAGTTGACGATCACCAGCGTGGAGTTGAACGTGTCCGGATCGGTGTTCAGTGCGTCGAGGACCCGGGCGATGTAGTAGGCACCGTCATTCGGCGCGCCCTCCGGGTGCTCGGAGAAGGCCTGGTTCGTGACGACCCAGGACACCTGGGGCAGAGTGCCGGCCACGACGTCCGCCCGGATCGCGTTCGCCAGGTTGTCGGCGTTGGCGGCCAGGCCGGTCAGCGGCTCCGGGACGTTCGCGACACCGTTGTCGTACAACACGTTTCCCGGTGCCGGGATGCCGCCCTGGGTGGGGTCGTATCGGGCGAAGTTCTTGAAGTATTCGAGCCCGTTGTCGCCGTAGTCGTCGGCGCACTGGTAGACCTTCCAGCTGTGGCCGGCCTGCTGCAGTGTCTCCGCGTACGTCTCCCACAGCAGGTTCTGGCCCAGTTCGTCACCGCCGTTGTAGGCGACGAAGTCGCTGAATTTGCGCTGGGCATCGATCGTGCCGCTGACCAGGTAGGTGCGGTTCGGTCCGGTCGCGCTGAGCACGGAGCAGTGGTAGGCGTCGCCCACCGTGTACGCGTCGGCGAGCGCGTAGTGGAACGGGATGTCGGCGCGGTCCAGATAACCCAGCGTGGTCAGGCCGCCCTTGGCGAACACCCAGCCGTTCATCAGTCCGCCGTACCAGGCGGCGTGCTGGTCGTCCCAGCTGTGCGAAGTACCGCCGTAGCCCTGCGCCCCGACCTCGGAATCGGGCGGCCGGTGACCGGGCGGGTAGGTCGATACCGGGGCATCGCTCAGCCGCCACGGGTACTGGGTGGCGGTGACCGGGACGCCGGGCGGAGTCGTCGGCTGCTGGAACACCGGGAGCCCGCCGGGCAACGTGATGGTCGACCGGTCACCGAAGCCGCGCACCCCTTTGAGCGAGCCGAAGTAATGGTCGAAGCTGCGGTTCTCCTGCATCAGGATCAGCACGTGCTTGACGTCCCGGATATCACCCCTTCGCGTTCTCTGCCGCTCTTCGGGCTCACCTGCGGTCACCAGCGGGGCGGATGCCTGCGCGGCGGTGGCCGGCAGGGCCGTGCCGACCACGGCGGCCCCCGTCACCGCGGCGGCGGCCCCCAGGAAACCACGACGAGAAATATCGGACATGGGCGAAACCTCCGGCTGCGACGCGGCATTGCGGACCGGGCAAACGATATTGCCATTGGACCGCGCGTGCGCAAAGCCGACCTGAACAGTGGTCGACGCGATCGGAAACCGTCAGTTGCATCAGATGTCAGTCAGGCCTGCCTGGACGGATCCAGCCGATACCCGATGTTCCCCACCGACTCGATACTGCCGGACGGCAGTTTGCGTCGAAGCCGACGCACGGCGACATCCACCAGCATCCTGGCGCCGACCGAATCGGTCATTCCCCACACCGCGGCGGCGATTTCCTGACGGCTGCTCACGCACGGTCTGCGGTCGAGAAGATAAGCCAACAGCATCAGCTGCCGGGGCGAGAGTGACGTCGAAAAATTCTCTTTGATCAGCTGCCACCGCGCCACCTGCGCCGGCAGATCGCCGTCAGAAATCGTCCCCTCAAAAATCAGCCCATCAGAAATCACCGGCTCAAAAGTCGACGCTTCAGAGGTCGTCGCGCTGGAAATCGTCCGGTCCGGCGCCGGAGGGAACAGCTGCGTCGTTGCCGCCCGCGGTTCGAGAAGCCGCGTCCGGACCCGTGCGATCAGATCCCCATTCGTGAAAGGTTTTTCGATGTAGTCGACGGCGCCCCGGTCCAACGCTCTGACCTTGGCGGCGGTCTCCGTCACCGCGGAGAGCACCACTATCGGCGTTTCCGGCTGATTCGTCAGCAGTTGGCCGATCATGTCGTCGCCGTTGTCATCGGGCAGCAACAGGTCCAGCAGAATCAGGTCCGGATCGCTGGTCCTGGCGGCCTGCACACCGCCGGTCGCTGTCCGGGCCACCGTGATCCCGAAGCCGGCGCCGCCCAGCACCCGCCGGACGAGTTCGGTGACTGCGGGGTCGTCATCAACCAGAAGAATGCGCTCCATCGCCGCTCCCCACATCCCCGTCGATCGATGAGCGACGGACTCTCCGGCGCGGCGTGGCGACCGGAATATCGGCTTCGGTCTTTTCAGAGGCTAGCTGCAAATGATCTTACTGCGGGGAAACGGCGATGACAGAATCGTAAGGAACTGCGGACCAAGCACATCACCCCAGCCCGCCGTCCGTGGCGAGCACCGAACCGGCGAATCCGTGGTGGCCACGGATGCCCGTCCACCACACGGGCGACCACTCTTCCTGGAGAAAGCGGGTCCACCCGGGCCTGCACCCGAGAGCGGAGTCACGAGTGACCATCACCGAAACCGAGACAATCGCCGACGCCGACGATTTGAATGCCGACCCTGCGCCCGGCGCCGACCCGGCACCGTTCGACGAGGCAAAGCTCCACGCCTTCGTCGGTCAGGCGGTCGTCGACATGGGGGCGGCCATTTCCGGGCTGCTGCTGCACATCGGCGACCGGTTGGGTCTGTACAAGGCCATGGCCGGCGCGGGAGGAATGACCTCGTCGGAGTTGGCCGGCCGCACCGGCACCGCCGAGCGGTACGTCCGCGAGTGGCTCGGCAACCAGAACGCCGGCGGCTACGTCGTCTACCACCCCGCCGACCGCACCTACGAACTACCGGCCCAACAGGCCATGGTGGTAGCGAACGAGGACAGCCCCGTCTTCCTCGCCGGCGCCTTCGAGACCATCGCCTCCTGCTATGCCGACCATGAGGTGTTCGTCGATGCGTTCCGCACCGGCGCGGGCGTCGGCTGGCCGTGACCGCCCGGGACGCCAGAAGTTCGATCCGCCGGGCCGCGCTTCCCGCCGCGGCCCGGACCTGCCCCCTGGCCAGCTGCAACGACGTCAGCTGGTCCAGCGCTGCACTCTCCGCCAGCGGATCGTCGATCCGCCGGGCCAGGGCCAGCGCACGCTCGACCAGATCGTCGGTCGCCGGGTCAGCCGAGGCGCTGTTGAACGCCTCTGCGATGAGCAGATGCGTCTGCGCCGTCAGATCGCCGTCGGCCAGCGCCCAACCCCGATCGATCAGGGCCTCCACCTCCCCGGAGGCCGGCTCGGTCGCCATCAGGCCCGGGCCACGATTGATCCGCTCGGCGTTCTGCGCGAGATCACCGGCCGCACCGGACCGATCACCCCCGCGCAGGGCGGCCTGGGCCGCGAGCAGCCGCAGCCGCAGGGACTCGTTACCGAAATGACGTGACTCGGCAGCGCCGGCGGCACTGCGCAAGGCGTCTGCGGCAGCCAGGTCGTCGGCCGCAAGCTCGGCCGCCTGTTCGTAGCGGCGCTGCGACTCGCCGGGCAGACCCCGGACGAAGGTCAGGTCGGCCAGGCCGATCGCCAACCGGTACGCCTCGCTCCGGTGTGGCGGATGTACAGCCGCCCACCTCAGCGCGCCGCGCAGCTCGTCGGCGACCAGGTCGAACGACGCGCGCCAGCTGCCGCCGGCCTCACGGGAGGCAATTTCCAGGGCGGCGCACTGGTCCAGGCACCAGCTCACCTGGCGTGACCGTGCCTGCTCCCGCTCCCCTGGCACCGGCGGTCAATCGGCCGCAGCGGCCGCGGCGGCGGCGGTGAACGGGTCGACGAATACTGCGACCCGCCGGAGCACCGCGCGATCGGCGTCGCTCAGCACAGCAAGGCGGGTCTTGCCGATCCCGCCCGGCCCGACGGCCGTGACCAGGCGGTGCTCGCCCAACGCAGCCGACAGCGCGGCGCGCTCGGCGGAGCGGCCCACGAACGGCGTCAACGGCGACGGCAGGGCGTCGACGAGCATCGGGGTCGGCCCGGCCGTCCGATCGAGGTGCGCGGTCCTCGCGACGGACGCCAGTTCCCGGCGATCGCCGGCCCGCAGCTTGCGCAACAAAGACGAAACGTGGCTCTCCACGGTCCTGATGGAGATGAACAGCCGGGCGCCGATCTCCGCGTTGGTCAGATGGTCGCCGAGCGCGGCCAACACCTCGGCCTCACGGGCCGAGATGCCGACCCCGGCCGGTGCTCCCTGATTGGCCTCGCCCAAATTGTGCACGCGGCGAGGCGGGCCATGTGCCATTCTCACGAAGTGACTGCCGTGGATATGACTGCCGTGGATACGACTGCCGTGGATATCCCTGCCGTGGATATCCCTGCTGTTGATATCCCTGCTGTTTGATATGACTGCACCGCCGGACGGCCTGCCGAGGTATCGAGTGCTGACCGGACCCGACGACGACACGTTCTGCCGCAGGGTGAGCGATGCGCTGGATCTCGCATACCGGCTACACCACGGGCCCGCCGCGACGTACAACGGCGAGCGGGTCATCGTGGCTCAGGCGGTGTTGTGGCCGAGCGCGGCCTGAAAATGGTCGTTGGGCTTCGCGGGCTGAAGATCCCCGCCCGGCCTCGGGCGTTCACCTTCTGCGCGTCCTTTTGGCCGCGGCCGTCGCCGGTCGGGTCTGCGTGTGATGAGAAAGGTGACGTCAGCCGGCCTCTGCCAAACCACTGAGTCATCCCCCAATTCCCCTTCCGTGTGCCGTCGTCCTACCAGCCCGATACGGAGGCCAAGATGGCCGACACGGGTCCAGGCCCTGCGGAGCGACCTCGGGTACCAGGCTGTTTGGCGGTCGTGGCAATGATCGCGGTTCTAGTCGGCAGCCTGATCGAGTCGACAGACGAGACGATCGGTCCGTTCCGCCGTGGCCACGGTCAGGCGGTGGTTCCACCTGACCTCATGACAGAAGAACTGGGAGGCCCACTATTTTCACCGGCATCAGGACAGGCTTATGGTCCGGTAGCACCGGGCTACCGTCATTGAAAATCGGCCTGGCACATTCGACGTGTTCAGACTTTCAGCCAGGAAGTTTTCCGACGCGCAGGGTCAAACGTGGCCCCACCCGCCGACCGCGGTCAGCTGGTGGAAGGTGGCGACGGTGTCGCCGGCCGAGTCCACCATGGCGTGGTTGAGGGTGTTGAGGGCGTCGGCGTTGTACTGACAGGTCAGCTCGATGCCCTGGGAGCCGCCGGCGGGTTGCAGAATCGATCCGTCGGAGGTGCTGTCTCCGAAGCTCACGCGCCGGTCATCGACACCAGCTTGATGGAAGGTATCGGAAACCCGATGCCCACCCACCACCCCCCGCCACCGTCCCCCACCGGTAGATCCACTCGTGGACCCCACCATCCATCGATTGGCGGGCCCGGGATCCGCGGCCGGGACCCGCAGCCGAGATCCGCAGGCTGGATCCGTGGGCGGGATCCTCGGCCGGGAGCCGCGCCGTCATTCCGAGCTCAGCGCTTCCAAGCCGGCCAGCGGGACTATGCCCGTCGCCCTCGCCGCCAGCGCCGGGTCGACGGTGACCAGTGCGTCGGCCTGGAGCGTGGTGATGGCGAGGTACTCCGCGTCATACGTGGTCGCCCAACCCTGCTCGCGGGCGATTCGCCACGCAGTTCGACGAGAGACCCGGTCACCGAGGAGCCGAATCTTCAGCTCGGTCATCCGCTCGTGGTGTGCGAGGGCCAGATCCTCGGTGAGCTCACCGTTTCGCACGGCGGCGAGGAGCAGCGAGAGCGCCTGGGATCGGATCAGGTTCGGAGCGACGATCCGATGCGTTGCAGCGACTTCGATGCCATTGACGACAATGTGCAGCAGGGTGGGTGCATCGATGACATAGCGGGCCACGGGAAGAACCCTAGCGGGAGGCAGCAGCTGATCTGGGTTCCGATGTGCCCACCGGTGCACGCGAGGGTTCCGGCCAATCAGCCACCCACCCGGCACCACACCCAGCCTCGCAGGTCCCAGAGAAACGCGACTCCCCGGCTACCCACGAGGCCGCCCCGAGGAACGACTCCACGGTAAGTTGCAGCGATCGAAGAGTTGTCGTACACATGTACTATTTATGGCTCGGATCTGCTACTATGGAGGCATGGACGCGAGCAGCGGATTCGAGGGGACGGCCCAGGCCGACTACTTGCTGAGCGGGCTGCTCGCCTCCGCCGCGGAGCTGCGGGACGGATCGTGGTGGCGGGTCGGCGGCGATGAACTGCTCGGGCTGGCGCAACGGCTGGAACAGCTGAACAGGCTGCTCCACGGCGTCGCGATCCGCATCGCCGGTGAGGTCGACAGCCAGAAGTTGGCGGCCGCCCGGTCCTGCACCTCGACCGCGGCGTTGCTCCGCCAGGTCCTGTTGATCTCGCCCGGCGACGCCGGCGGCCGAGTAAAGGCGGCCCGGCAACTACTGCCCCAGGACTCACCCACCGGCGCGGAGATCGAGCCGGTGCTGCCCATGCTTGGCCTGGCAATGGACCGCGGTGCGGTCGGGGCCGAGCACGTCCGGATCGTCATCGCCACCATGACCGCCCTGCCAGGCACCGCCGATCCCGCACTGCGGGAACTGGCCGAAAGCGTGTTGGTGACCGCCGCAGTGGACTGCGACCCGCGGCAGTTGGATGTCATGGCCGAACACCTGATGAACGTGATCGACCCCGACGGGACGCTACCGCCGGAGAGCGACCCGACCGCGCGGATGGAATTCACCATCGGCAGCCGGAACCGGACCACCGGCCTTACTCCGATCGGTGGCCGCCTCGACGACCTCGGTGTCGCCACCGTGCGCGCCGCGATCGACGCTCTCGCCGCCCCCCATCCCAGCGCCAACGGGGCCGCCGATGCCCGACCGGCCGGGAACCGCCGGGCCCACGCGCTGACCAGCGCGCTCCGCGGATATCTCGACGCCGGACAAGGCCCCACCGCAGGTGGGGAGAAACCGCATCTGAGCATCACCATGACCTATGACGCCCTCACCGAACGCCTCGGGACTGCCACCCTGCCCGGCGGCCTCCCGCTGACCGCAGCACAGGCCCGCACCCTGGCCTGCGACGCCCTACTGATCCCCGCCGTGCTGGGGTCGGCGTCGGAGGTATTGGACATCGGCCGGGCGACCCGGACCTTCCCCACCGCGATCCGCCGCGCCATCGCCCTCCGCGACCGGGGCTGCGCCTGGCCGCAGTGCGATCGACCACCCGGATGGTGCGACACCCACCACATCAAATTCTGGGAACAAGATCTCGGGCCCACCAGCTACCACAACGGCGTCCTGCTCTGCCCGTACCACCACGGCCAGATACATTCCACCGAATGGCAAATTGCACCGTCCACCGACGGTGGCCCACAATTCATCCCGCCCCAGCTGGCTCGACCCACAACAAAAGCCACAACGCAACACTCTGCACGACTTGTCGCCCGCGCTCCACTGAAACAATTGCGCCACCAGGGGCGCTGGACGGTAATGGCGAGACCGTCAGCTCCGCCGACTCCGAAGGCCGCCCTCGCCGGGGCGGGCACGGAAGATGACCAACAGGAACAACACGAAGGCGACGGCGAGTGTTCGCACCACCGTCTTCGCGCCACCGCCTTTCCACATGATCTACTGGCCGCCGTGGACCTGTTGATCCTCGGCGGGACAGCCTGGCTGGGGCGTGAACTGGCTCGCCAGGCGGTTCAGGCCGGTGGTGTCGTCACCTGTCTCGCCCGCGGCGACAGCGGGCCGGTGGCCGAAGGTGCCGTGCTGGTGGCCGCCGACCGCCGCCGGGCGGGCGCCTACGACACCCTCCGCGGCCGGACCTTCGACGCCGTGATCGAAGTGTCCTGGCAGCCTGGGTTCGTCCGGGGCGCCCTGGCTGCGCTGGCCGATTGCGCCGCGCACTGGACGTACGTCTCCTCCGTCAGCGCCTACGCCACCCACGACACCGTCGGCGCCGACGAGAGCGCACCGACGCTGGCGCCCACCAATCTCGACGAGGTCACCCGGGAGCAGTACGGACCGGCCAAGGTGGCCTGGGAGCAGGCATCGCGTGACTTCATGGAAGACCGGTTGCTGATCGCCAGGGCCGGCCTGATCGGCGGCCCCGGAGATGTCACCGGCCGTTCCGGCTACTGGGTGACGAGATCCGCCCGGGATCCGGACGAGGCGATGCTGGTCCCGGACACACCCGCGCTCGCCACCTCCGTGATCGACGTGCGCGACCTCGCGGCCTGGCTGCTCCAGGCGGCCCGCAACGGCCTTGCCGGCATCTACGACACGGTCGGTCCTACGGTGCCGTTCGCCGAGTGGGTCGCCCTGTCGCGGCAGGTCGGCGGTCACCGCGGGCCGGTGGTGACCGCGTCGGCCGACTGGCTGCTCGCGCAGGGCGTGCAAGAGTACATGGGCCCGGAGTCGCTGGCGATGTGGTTGGTCGCGCCGGGCACCGAAGGCTGGTCAGCCCGGTCGGGAGCCGCGGCCCGCGCCGCCGGCCTGCACCAGCGACCTCGCATCGCCCTGCTGGAAGACCTGCTCGAGTGGGAACGCGGCGCGGGTTTGCGCCGGGACCGCCCGGCCGGCCTCAGCAGCGAACGCGAACGCGAACTCGTGGCCGCGCTCCGCGAATCACCTGGCTGACCGATCCGGACCGACGCCGCAAGCAACCCGGCTGTTCACCGGAAGGTCGGCCGAACTTCACCGCACCGCGGTAGCTTTCGCCTATCAACAATGATGACGGCGGCTGCGGGCAGGCGACGTGATGACGACGACCACCGGCGCAATTCGCGGCGCGTTACACCAGATACCTGCGCGGGTATTCAAGAATGCGGATCAACGAAATGCCATCGAGCGGGCTGCTGTCGCGGCGACGACATCGCGGGCGCTCGCCCTTTGCATCGAACCGATTCTGCGGGCCGTTCTGGCCCTCCACCAGCCGACGTTCGACTACGCCGGACACGGGCTTTCCTGTCCCGGGTGCGGCGCAGAGAACGACCCCGAAGCCGAGCTGCCCCCTTGGCCCTGCAGAACCTGGACGCTGATCGAATCCAGCCTCCCATCCCCTGCGTGAGGAACGGGCCCGCCTCCTATTGGCCCGGCAGGAGCCGGCGCGGATCGTAGTACGACCGTAGCCGGGTTATTTTGCTTGTGCTCTGGTCGATATCGAAGTGTTCCGACTGGGTGATCACGCCGGCCGGCGACGGAAAGTGGATCAGCGCCACCACCCCGCCACCGTTAGGGGTTGCATAGAGCTCGTCGATGTTTACCTGTTTCAAGAACGCAGCGGCGCTGGCCGCCACGGGCAGGGCCGTTGGTCCGGTGACGGCCCCGCCGAATCTCGCCTCGACCAGTGGGCTCTCCAGGCTGAAAGCCTTGTCCAACACCGCTTCGAGCGCCGATGTGACCGCTGCCGCATCCTCGGCCCGGTAGGCCTGGTAAAACCTTCGCACCACCGCGATCGATTCCTCCGGTGTCATCCGATCCTCCTCGTCCTGATGCCGAAGGTGCGTTCGAGGTCACGAGCCGGCGCGCGTTTGCCTTGCCGGCGATCATCGCATGGATAACCTCAGGCCTCGAGTTTGTAGCCCAGTCCGCGGACGGTGATCAGATAGCGGGGCTCGGCCGGATCAGGCTCGATCTTTGACCGCAGCCTCTTGACATGGACGTCGAGCGTTTTCGTGTCACCGACGTAGTCGGACCCCCACACCCGGTCGATGAGCTGTCCCCGGGTGAGGACCCGCCCGGTGTTGCGCATCAGGTACTCGAGGAGATCGAACTCCTTGAGCGGCAGCGAGATCTCGTTGTCGTGGACGGACACGACGTGGCGCTCCACATCCATCCGCACCGGGCCGGCCGCCAATGCCGATTCCGGACCCTCATCGGTGTCCGACCCACGGCGCAGGACCGCCCGGATGCGGGCGATCAGTTCGCGGGTCGAATACGGCTTGGTGATGTAGTCGTCGGCGCCCAATTCCAGTCCGACGACCTTGTCGATCTCGGAATCTCTTGCTGTCACCATGATGACCGGGACCGCAGCCCTGGCCCGCAATTGCCGGCAGACGTCGTTGCCGCTCATTCCGGGCAGCATCAGATCCAGCAGCACGATATCCGCTCCTGCCCGGTCGAATTCGGCGAGTGCCTCAGGGCCGGTCGCCGCCACGGCAGTGGTGAATCCCTCTTTGCGCAGCAAAAAAGCCAGCGGATCGGCCATTGATTCTTCGTCTTCGACGATCAAAACCCTGGTCACATCTCTCCCATCTCGACGGTATTCCGGTCGGCTGTCAGCACATCGCCGGGCCGCCCGGTGAGAACAGTTACGGGCGGACTGTTGACGGCATGGGCATTCACATCGGCCCGGTTGCCGTTCGGGGCAACAGGCATATTTGCGGCGGCCGGGGAATCCGCCACGAACGCCGGCAATCGAAGGGTGAAGGTCGACCCCGTCCCCGGACGGGACCAGAGTTCCGCAGTGCCACCGTGATTGGCGGCGACATGTTTGACGATGGCGAGCCCCAGCCCGGTGCCTCCCGTCGCCCTGGACCGCGCCGGATCGATCCGGAAGAACCGCTCGAACACCCTGGCCTGCAGTTCGGGGGCGATTCCGATCCCGCGGTCGGTGACCGAGACCTCCACCTTGCCGTTGCGCAGCCCTCGACTGACCGACACCGAAGTTCCGGCCGGCGAATAATGCACCGCATTGGCCAGGAGATTGACCACGGCGGTGACCAGCATCGGACGGTCGCCCATGACCAGCAGTCCGCTGGGCTGGTCGGTGGTGATCGTCGTGCCGGCGGTCTCCGCCACGATCGCCGATCGGGCCGTTGCTTCGGCGATCACCGCATCCACCTCCAGTACTGCCAGGTCCGGCAGCGGATCGGCGCCCTGCAGCCGCGAAAGGGTGATCAACTCGTTGACCAGGGCGCCGAGTCGGACGGACTCCCGCAGCAGCTTTTCCGCGAATCGCTTGACGTGCTCCGGCTCGTCGTATCCGTCGAGCACGGCCTCGGCGAGCAGCCCGATCGCCGAGACCGGCGTCTTGAGCTCGTGGGAGACGTTGGCGACGAAGTCCCGGCGAACGGCCTCGACCCGGAGCGCCTCCGTCTCGTCCGCCGCAGACACCAGCACCAACCCATCCATGGTCCTGACCACCGCCTGAACGGACAACGGGCCGCGACGAACACTGCCCAGTCGCGGGATCTGCTCGCCCGGTCCGAGTTCGACATCGACGGGTTCGTCCGCCACCGCTGCCCGCTGCGCCGCCTCCAGAATCCGGCGGTCCGCCATCCCGGCGCGCACCACGCCCAGCTCCCGGGCTCTGGTGTTGGAAACCAGCACGTGACCGTCTGCGTTGAGCACCGCATAACCGGTGGTCGAAGCGTTGAAGGCGGCGGCAGCAATCGCGTCCTCCGGAGACGCCGCGGTACCGGGCACCGCCGGCCGGCGACGCGTCGAGAGGATCAGGAAAGCCACGATGCCGAGCAGGAAGCCGCAAGCAGCGACCACCAGGTATCCGATCCAGCTCACAGGAGCATGGTAGGTCGCCCGGGCGGGGCGACCGATCCCAAACCGGACCGACACGGCCCCGGGGCGGACGGTTCGGCCGATGGACCGCCGCGTGACCTGCCGCGTTCACCTGGCGTTCACCGGGGCAGGAGGCGCTCAGTTCACATGGTTCGCGGAGCTCAGCGCAGATGGTTCGCGGAGCTCAGCGCAGATGATTCGCGGAGCTCAGCGGCCCTGGTTCGCCACCGCGGTGATCGCGGCCGCGGCCGCCTCAGGATCGAGGTAGGTCCCGCCGACGGTCACCGGTCGCAGGTCCGCGTCCACCTCGTACACCAGCGGCACCCCGGTCGGGATGTTGAGGCCGGAGATCGCCTCGTCGCTGACTCCGTCCAGCAGCTTGACCACCGCCCGCAGCGAGTTTCCGTGCGCGGCGAGCAGCACCACCTTGCCGGCGGCCAGGTCGTCGCTGATCGGGCCGCGTAGGTAAGGCTTGAGGCGGACCACCACGTCGGCGAGGCACTCGGTCTTCGGAGCGAGGTCGCCCAGATCTGCATACCGGACGTCGCCCGCCTGGGAGAACGCATTGTCGTCGGTGATCGGCGGCGGCGGCGTGTCGTAGGACCGACGCCAGAGCATGAACTGCGCTTCGCCGTAGGTCTCCATGGTCTGCTTCTTGTTCCTGCCCTGCAGATCCCCGTAGTGACGCTCGTTGAGCCGCCAGGTCCGGCGGACCGGGATCCAATGGCGGTCGGCGGCGTCCAACGCCAGATGGGCGGTGGTGATCGCCCGTCGGAGCAGCGAGGTATGAACGACGTCGGGCAGCACACCGGCTTCAACCATCAGCTCGCCGCCGCGGATCGCTTCCCCGGTGCCCTTCTCGGACAGCGGGACGTCGACCCAGCCGGTGAACTGGTTGAGCGCGTTCCAGGTGCTCTCGCCGTGTCGCAACAAAATCAGGGTTGAAGTCATCTGGTCAGTCTGCCGCAGAAGCCCCGCCGCGGCCGACCCCGGCCCGGCGACCATCGCGCGGGGTTTGGTCGCCCGGGCACCGGGGTGACTTGCCCGGGCGATCGGGGGCGGGCAGTCGATCCGGACGGTCGACCAACCCGGTCGATCAGGCCCCGGGGCCGCCGGCCGGCTGCGGTTCGCCCGGCCCGGCCAGCGCAGGACGTCCCGCCCCGGTGCGGCCGACGAACCGGCGACGCCAGATGAGCCCGCCGATCACCAGGACTGCGACGATCGGCAGGAAGGGCAACACGGTGCCGACAACGGTGGCCCCGACGTGCAACACCTTCCGGACCGCGTCCCAGCCATTCGCCAGACCACCCAGGAACCCGGACCGGGCCGCCGGTGGCGCGACGACCGCGGCCGGCAGGATCCCGCCGATGGAGCCCTTGAGGATCACGGTCACGGTGGACAGTGCGGTCTGCCCGGCCAGCCCGGCCTGCTGGCGTTGCAGTGACTCGAGGTCGGCCTCGCGGGCGGCCAGTTCGGATTCGATCGAGATGACATCGCCGATCTTGTCCGCCTTCGACAGCAGGGACCGGATCCGCCCGACGCTCACCTTCATCGTCTCGACCCGGCTCCCCAGGTCGATCAGCTGTGCGCTCACATCCTCGGTGCTCTCCTTGCGGTCGGTCACGGCGCCGATTCCGGCCAGAGCACTCAGCACGCCGTCGTAGCCACCGACCGGCACCCGCAGGGTGATCGCCATCACGTTGCCGCCGCCGTCGGCGGCGCCGACGAAACCCCGGGCCCCGACCAGGGATCGAACCTTGACGGCCGCCTCGGTCATGGCGCCGCTGAGCAGTGCTGCATCCGCGTCGGTGCCCTTACCGGTCGTGTGCACCGAAATCGCCACGGTCAGCGTGGCCGTCCGAATCACCTGCCGGTTCTCACCGACAACCGCTGCCGCGGCATCGACCCGGGGTTTCTTGGCACCCGCGGCCGGATCGGGGGAACCGGACCCGGCAGCACGCGACGGCGCTGCCGATGCCGAGCCGGCCGCGGATGAGGGTGCTTCCGCCGAACGGGCAGCGGTTTCGGAGGCGGCTGGACCGTCTGCGGCATTGGCCGCGACGGCTCCCGCCGATGAGGCCGCCGAAGGTGACCCGGAGGTGCAGCCCGCCATTGCCAGCGCGAGCGCGGCAACCGCTGCCGCCAGCACCAATGTCCGTGAACAGCCCAAGGCCCGTCGCAGTGCGCCCAGGCCGGCTACGGCAGCTCGATTGGCTCTGACGGCCATGGAGACTCTCCTTCGAACATCGGTCGACGGTGGATCCACCGGAAGGACGTGGGCCGAGGCGGCCGGCGATGCACGCCGACGGTCACGATTCCGTCACGGTCGGCGCGTGGCGGTATTGACGACCGGCGGGCAAGATCATCTGATGAACCGACAGCTACCCCCGTCCGTCGTCGCCAAGGTCCCTGCTCCAGGCCAGGAGTCCGTGTGGGACTACCCCCGGCCCCCGCGGCTGGAGGCGTCGACAAAGTTGGTCGTGGTCCGGCTCGGCGAGGTGGAGGTGGCTCGGACCCGAGGTGCCTACCGGGTGCTGGAAACCAGCCATCCGCCGACCTGGTATCTCCCGCGGGCCGACGTGAGTCAGGCCGCACTGGCGCGGTCGTCGGCCGGCGGCACCGTCTGCGAGTGGAAGGGTCTGGCCACCTATTGGGATGTGTTCGACCCAAAAGTCGCTGCAGGACAAGAAGTTCGGCGCGCAGTGGCTTGGAGCTACGAGCGCCCCACAGCCGGGTTCACGGCGATCGCCGGGTACCTGTCGTTCCTACCGGCTGAATTGGAGTGCGAGATCGACGGCGAGCGGGTCCGCCCTCAGCAGGGCGGGTTCTACGGCGGGTGGATCACCGACGATGTGGTCGGCCCGTTCAAGGGGGTTCCGGGATCCCGCTGGTGGTGATGCGCATCCACTCGCGGCAGCCGGCTCGCAGATGCTCCGTGGCAGCGGCCCCGAACGGGAGCTCGACCTCGGGCGGCTGACCGATCCTGGGCTGGGCCGGGTCACCGCCCCCGATCAGGAGCCTGGGCCGATCAGGTGCCGGAATGCCTCCAGGTTGCGCACGGACTGCCCGCGTGAGGTGCGCCACGCCCATTCCCGGCGAATCGCCTCGGTGAACCCGCGCTGCAGAATCTGGTTGAAGTCCTCGTCCGAGGTGGCCAGCACGACGCCCAGCACGGTGTCCAGCTCGGCGATGAAAGCCGCTCTCGTCGACCCGATGGCGTCGAGCCCTAGCCGGCCGACGAGGTGGATGTCGCCGTCCGTGTCCAAGGCGTAGGCCACCGTGCGCAGCCGGGAGTTCCGCTGCAGCAGAAACCGGTAGACCTCTTCACGGTTCTCGTCGGGGGCCCGGCAGACGAAAGACTCGATCAGCAGTTCGTGGGCACCGACCAGCAGCCAGAGCATGGTGCGATGTCGGCGCTCGCCGGGCAGCGTGATCAGAAAGGCGTCCGAACCCTCGGCCCGGTGCTCCGCCCCGAGCTCGACCAGCGCGGCTGCGACCAGCGCCGCCGGGTCGGGCGCTGCAGGGTCGGGCGCTGCAGGGTCGGGCGCAGCAGGGTCGGAACCCGTTGCTGTATAGCGATTTTCGCTCACGCTGGCACCCGGACGCCGTGCAGAGCCCGCTGATAGGAGTCCTGCAGTCCGTCTACCGTGCGTTCCCAGGAGAACTTCGCCGCCTGCCGGGGTGCGGACTCGGCCAGCCGGGCGCGCCTGTCGGGTTCGAGCAGCACCTGCGCCAACTTGTCCGCCCACATGCGCGCGCCGTGTCCGGGCACCAGCAGCCCGCTGACCCCGTCATCGACCGCCACCCGCAGCCCGCCGACCGCCGCGGCCACCACCGGGGTGCCAGCGGCCTGCGCCTCCAGTGCCACCAACCCGAACGATTCGTTGTAGCTGGGGACGGCCACCACATCCGCCGCCCGGTACACCTGACAGAGCCGCTCCGGCGGCATCGCCGGCAAAAATTCGACCGCAGCGGCGATGCCCAGTTCCTGGGCGAGTTCCGAGAGTCGATGCGGCGCTATCCGACCGGTGCCAGAAGCACCACCGACGATCAGCACCCGGAACCGCCGGTCGGGATATCGGGCCACCAGTTCGGCGGTGGCGGCCAACAGCACATCCGGGCCCTTCAGCGGCTGGATCCGGCCTGCGAAGGCCAGCACCAGATCGCCGTCGGCAATTCCCAGCGCCGCTCGGGCGGCGGTGCGGGATCCCGGCCTGAACACATCGGTGTCGACCCCGGGGGCGACCACGTCGATCCGGTCGGGGTCAGCCCCGTAGAGCTCGACCAGCTCGGCGGCCTCACCGGCGGTGCTGGCGATCAGCCGGTCCGATTCGGCGATCACCTGCTCCTCGCCGATGATCCGCCCTCTGGGCTCCGGTCGGTCCGACTCGGCCAGCGCCGCGTTCTTCACCTTCGCCAAGGTGTGGGCGGAGTGCACCAGGGGCACCGCCCAGCGGTCCTTCGCCAAATAGCCGACCTGGCCGGAGAGCCAGTAGTGGGAATGCACCAGCTCGTAATGACCTGGCTCGCGGCGCGCCTCGAACCGCATTACGCCGGCGGCGAAGGAGCACAGCTGGCCGGGCAGTTCGTCCTTGTCGAGGCCCTCGAAAGGCCCAGCGACGATATGCCTGACCACCACCCCCGGCACCATTTCCACCGCCGGCGCATCGTCCGAACTGGTCGCCCTGGTGAAGATCTCGACCTCGACACCGCGTGCCGCCAGCCGCTTCGCGGTCTGCGCGACATACACATTCATCCCGCCGGCATCGCCGCTGCCCGGCTGGGCCAGCGGTGAGGTGTGCAGCGAGATCGCCGCCAGCCGGCGGAGCGCGGATCGATCCGTCACGGCACGAGGGAATTCGGATGAATCGGTGACTTCACAGGGCCGACAAGGCTTTCCATTCGTCCGGCGAGTATTTCCAGTCGTAGATGGAGTCCTTTTCGGAGAGCTGCGGACCGCCGGTGTTGGTCACCTCGACCGGATCGCCGTAAAAGCTGGAGTTGTAGAATTCCTGCGCCGCCGGAGAGTCCATGTTGATGCATCCGTGGGATATGTTCGCGACTCCGAAAGCGGCCTTGGCCAGGAGATTCTCGTGGATGAACTCTCCGTTGTTGTTGATCCGCACCGCCCACTTCTCCGTGATGTTGCAGTAGTCGAAAGCAGGGTTGCACATCTTGAAGGTCGTGAATTTCTCGGTGACGATATGGATGCCGTTGACCGTCGCCCGGCCCGGCACCGATTCCTTTCCGTACGAAACGGGATAGTTCTTCGTGACCCGGTCGTCGACCGTGACCACCAGGTGGAACGTCGATGCGTCGGCCTTGACGATCTGCGACCGCCCGATCTTGAAGTCTCTGGTGAAATCCTCACGCCCCCACTGGTTCCCGCCGTAGTTCACCCCCCGCAGGTTCGCTTCGAGGTGCACTGTGGTGTTCGCTGGCCAGTAAGGGGTGGCACCGGACGGGCTCTTCGTCGGCCGCCAGTGCACCTGCGACTGGAACGGACCGCCTGCCTGGATCTGTTCGTCCTGCAGCCAGCCCCAGTTGCCCTCCACGGCCTTTCCGGCCGAAGTGGTCACCTTGAGGGCCTTTTCGGCGGCGGCCCGATCGGTGACCGAGCCGGAAAAAGTGATGATGATGGGCGCTCCGACGCCGACCGTCGTGCCGTTCGGGATCTGCACCGCAGCCCGGAGCGTCGACGTGGGTTTGACGGTGGTCAGCATGCCGCCGATCTTCGTCTGCTTGCCGTCGTTGGCCACCGCGGTGCCCGCGATGTCATAGGTGATCCCGTAGTTCAGGCGCTCCGAGGTGCTCCAGGTGGCCTTGTCAGCGGCGATCTTTCCGACGATCGCTGTGCCGTCGTCACCGATCATCGTCAAGTCGGAGATCTTCGCCGCGAACACGGAGATCGTCACCGGTTCGTTCGGTGGGACGTTCTTGCTGCCGAAGGCCGGCTTGGCGGTGATCCGGACATCGCTGCCCGGCTGGGCCGTGGTCGGCGCCACCGACGTCGCCGACTCGGTCGGCGAGAGTTCCGGGGCAGTGACCGACGGCGTCGAGCTCACCGCGCCGCCGGGGGGCACGGTGACCGTCACCACGTCGTTGCCACCGGAGGTGCAGCCGGCCACCAGCAACATCAGCGCCCCGAAAAGGGAAAACCGAACTCGCACGTCCACTCCGTTTCAGCGCAATGACTGGTCCGCCCGGAGCAATTCCCAGCGGCGTCTCCCCACACGGTAAACGCCCCATGGACGGTCGGGGCACCCAACCGGTTCCCATCCAGGTCGGAATCAGTCGTCCGGCGTCACGCCGGAGCACCCCTCGGGGCGGAGCGCTGCCCCGAGGGCGTTGTCGCCGTCCGAGCACCCTTTCGTCATCCGGACACCTCCCGCTGGACCCTGAATGGAGTGCTCCGATGACGAAAGAAGTGCTCGGACAGCCCGGCGGGCGGGGCCGGCGGGCTCGCGCGTCGGTACCGCTGTCCGCCAGGTTCGCAGATGACCGGGGATCAGTCGTCCAGTGTGACGCCGACCAGCACCGGCTCGGGATGGAGCACCACCCCGAATGCGGCCCGTACCCCGTCCCGGATTTCCCGGGCCAGCGCCAGCAGGTCTGCCGTCGATCCACCGTGGTTCACCAGCGCCAGGGTGTGCTTGGTCGAGATGCCCACCCGCCCACCGGCCCCGGGGTGGCCCTTGCCGAAGCCTGCCCGTTCGATGAGCCAGGCCGCGGAAAGCTTGGTCAGCGGGCCGCGGCCGTCCTGACCGGCCGGGTACCTCGGGTAGCTGACGTCCCCGAGCCGCCGACGGATGGCCGCGTCCACCTCGGCGGCCTGACCCGCCGTGACAATGGGATTGGTGAAGAACGAACCGGCGCTCCGGGTGTCGGGATCGGCCTTCCCCGCCTCGATCAGCATCCCCTTGCGGCGGCGGAGCCGCAGCACCGCAGCCCGAACCTCGGTTTCGGGCGCAACATCGCCGACCCCGATGCCCAGTGCGGCAGCCAACTCGGCGTACCGGACCGGGCCGGGCGCGGCGGCGAGCCGCAGGGTGACGGCAGTGATCACCGCCAAGCCGGTGCCGCGCAGCGATGAAGTGCGATAGCCCAGCGACAGCTCTTCAGTAGCAACGGTTTTCACCACTCCGGACGATCGGTCGTAGAGCTGCACCGATTCGAGGACATCGGCGATATCGGTGCCGTACGCGCCGACATTCTGCACCGGAGTGGCTCCGGTACTGCCGGGGATCCCCGATAGCGGCGCCAGGCCGCACAGTCCCCTACCGATGAGGTCGAGCACAGCGTCGTCCCAGTTGACCCCCGCGCCGATCGTCACCGACGCCCGGGAATCCGCCGCTCCTGATCCTGCCGGACGGACCTCGATGCCGGGGATCTGGATCCGGACCACCGGCGTCGGTATCCCCGCGTCGGCCACCACCAGGTTGGATCCGCCGCCCAGGATCAGCACGCCGCGCCCGGCCCGGTCGTAACCGCCGACCACGGCAGCCAACTCGCCGGCGGAGACCACCGACACCAGGTCCGGTGCCGGGCCACCCAGCCCCAGGGTCGTCAGTTCCGACAGTTGGACGGAATTGGGCACCGCCCAAGATTAAGCGTCTTCGACGCGCCGAAGTGTGCTCCCGGGGCCCTATTGTCCCCAAGCGTGACATCGCAGCAGGCAGCGGACCGGATGGAGCGGATCGGCTCGGCGATCGGACTGGTCCAGCGTGGGCTCATGGTCGAGGCCCGCCTGGCGCTGGCGGCGCTGTGGCTGGAGGTCGGGAGTGAAGCGCCGATCGGCGCCGGATCGGAGATGACGGCGTTGCACCGGTGCGCGATCGCGCATTCGATGGCCGACGCCCAGCCCGACCCGGCCGACGAACTGCATTGGGACCTCCGCGCGCTGGACGCGGCCCGGGCCGTCACCGACCTGGATGTCACCGCCACGGGCATGGGCGGGTCGGCGGCCGCCCTGCTCCCGTCGCTACAGCTGAACGTCGGGGAGTCGTACCGGAAGGTGGGGAACCTCGCGGCGGCGAACGAGCATGCCCGGCAGGGGTGGGCGGTAGCGGTCGCCCTCGGCTGGACCGGGCCCGACTCGGACTCGACCATCCCCGACAACGACCAGCCCGACGACCACCCGCCCGACAACGACCAGCCCGACGACCACCAGCCCGACGACCACCCGCCCGACGGCTATCAGCGGATGGTGGTGGCTGGGTTGGCCAACCTGAGGGCGCGGCTGCGAGGCGCTGACTGACAGACCTCCGGGCCTCCTGACCATCCCGTTGGGCATGGGGAGGAAGGTAACGGCCCTGCCACCATCTACTCCTGCTCGGTTCGTGCTTCCTCGACGGGCAGTTCTTGCGCTGTACGCGGGAGCAGCTAACCTCAGGTTGCCTGTTCAGATTGGAAGCCTCCGGCCGCTACGGCCGGCAAAGCGGGGAGATCCAGATGGCCAAGAGCGACGACCACAGCACCGGCGATGGCCGGGAACCGTATTCGGACATCGGCGGTACCGAGGGCAAGCATGCGCAGACCCATGATGTGCGCCGTGAGGAAGCCACCAATTCCACCCCGAAAGTCGACGAGCCCGACGAATTCGCCAACGATCTCGCCAACGACAAACGGTAGCGGTGCAAGCACGTCTGCCCGGGTTCGTACGACCAGGGCTGGTGTGCTGCCCCGCCCGGGATAGAACCCGATTCGAACACCGGGCGCTCCTGCGAGCCGGCAGGATCATCGACGTCCAGTTCGGCCGGTGCCTTCGAACCGTGACGACGGGGGACCTCGGAAGGGCCGGGCACCTCAGGTCCCTACACCTCAGGTCCCGACACCACCATTCGAGAGGTTGATCCAAGCGTCGACGCGATGACGGACCTGAGCTGTCCGATCGGCGTCCTGACCGAGCCGGTCCCGCCAGGCCCCGGCGCCATCGTTCGCTACCGCCGCCAGTCACCCCGGTCCTGACCGGCGCGACGCCTGGCAGGCCGTCGTTCCGGCCAACGCCCGTGGTGTTGCTGTCGGTGGTCAGGTTGGGTCAGGAACGTCCAGCCGCGCTGTCGACCTGGTGCGGCACCGGGATCGGGCCAGGCCCACCCGGTGATCCGGTTACCCTGGGTTCGCGGAGCGATCCTGCCAGGTGTCCAGCGAAACACCTTCCCCGTGCCCCAACAGCCCACCGGCCCATCAGTCACCTCTGGAGCGATCTTGCCTACGCCGCTGTCCATCACCCACCAGTTCGAAGCCACCCCGGCCGCGGTGTTCACCCTTTTCGCCGACCGCTCGTTCGTCGAGGGCCGGCTGACTGCCACCGGTGGCATCGACCCGGCGGTGCTGAGCCTGGACACGGATCAGGACAGCGCCCGGATCGTCACCAGGCAGTCGATCCCGGCCTCGGTGCTGCCCTCGATGGTCGCCGCGATGATCCCGGGTGACCCTGTCACCGAACGGACCGAGAATTGGCGACCCGACGGCGGGGGTTACGCCGCCGACTTCACCGTGGTGATCAAGGGTGCGCCGGCAACCGTCAAGGGCACGATGGAGCTTGTCCCGTCCGGGTCCGGCTCGACCTTGACCGTCACCGGCCAGGCGGCGGTGCCGATCCCTCTCTTCGGCGGCAAGGTGGAGTCGATCGTGGTGTCGCAGATCGAATCGTTGTTGATCCGGGAGGCCGCGTACACGGCCAAGGCCCTGGCCTCCGAAGACCGGGCCTCCTGAGCGCTGCAGCCGGAATCCCGGGCGTCGGGTGAACGTTCATCCAGAGGCCCGGTCGAATGCAGCGGGCACCTCGCGCCCGGTAGAGCGGGAAGCGGCAGCAACGGGCGCACAATGCATAGGGGACCCGCGGCGCGGACTGGGACCTGCCGCGGGCACGGCACCTGCGGCGCCAGTGCGTTGCAGCGCCCTACGTCGCAGCGCCAACCAACAGTGTCGATCAACAGGGTCCGATCAACAGGGTCCGATCAACAGGGTCCGATCACATTCGTGGAGAGCAGGAGGGCATCTCATGGCCGGTGAACCTGGTGAGCTCTACGAGCTTCATCTCGAGGCGCCCGAAATAGCGGAGCTGGCCAACCCGGTCATGCTCCACGCCCTCGACGGATACGTCGACGCCGGCGCCGGGGTCAGCCTCGCGGTCGCGCATCTGGTGGAGAACCTGCGCAGTTCCGTCGTCGCGACGTTCGACGTCGATCAGCTGATCGACTACCGGGCCCGCCGCCCCACTCTCACGTTCTCGAAGAACGCCTTCATCGACTACGACGCCCCGCAGCTGGTCGTCCGGAGCATGGTAGACACCGCCGGCACGACGTTCCTGCTGCTCACCGGTCCGGAGCCGGACATGCAGTGGGAGCGGTTCGCCGCCGCGGTGGGGCAGGTCGTCGACCGGTTCGGGGTGCGCCTCACCGTGGGCCTGATGGCCATTCCGATGGGTGTTCCGCACACCCGGCCCACCGGGATGTCGGTTCATGCGACCAGACCCGAGCTGGTCTCCGGTCCTCAGGACTGGATCGGCACGATAGAGGTACCCGGCCACGCCAGCGGTCTGCTCGAGTACCGATTCGGTCAGGCCGGCCGCGACGCCATCGGCTTCGCCGCGCACGTGCCCCATTACATCGCCCGGTCGGAGTATCCGGAAACGGCCCGCACCCTGATCCAGGCGGCATCCGACGCCACGGGGCTGGTGTTACCCACCGCCGGGCTCAATGCCGCCGCCGCGACGGTCCGGCTCCAACTGGAACAGCAGATGTCCGACAACAGCGAGGTCGCCGAGGTGGTGGCGGCGTTGGAGCGTCAGTACGACGCGTTCGTCTCGGCCACCGGCCGGGGTCTGCTAGCAGAGTCGGCTCCGCTGCCGACGGCCGACGAACTGGGCGCCCAGTTCGAGGCGTTCCTGGCCGAGCGCGACGCCCGCGGCTGAAGGTCGCGCAATCAGTGGACACTGCGCCAACAGGCGCTCTTGACGACTTCCTGACGTCCAGGCAGAGTTTCTTGACGAAATCCTGACGCGCATCGGTCCCCGACGACTCCGCAGCGAAAATACGCTCGGAGGGTGAACTCCCCCACCGCTGCTCTCAAGCGGCTAGTCGTCGGCCGAGCCGTCCGGAGTGACCGGCTCGGCGAAGCGCTGCTACCCAAACGCATCGCGCTGCCGATCTTCGCGAGCGACCCCCTGTCGTCCGTGGCCTACGCCACCCAGGAAATCCTGCTGATCCTGAGTATCGGCGGTCTGGCCTTCCTCCATCTCGCGCCCTACGTCGGGCTGGCCGTGGCGGTGTTGTTGGCCGTTGTCGTGCTGTCCTACCGGCAGGTGGTCAAGGCCTATCCCAGCGGGGGCGGCTCCTACGAGGTGGCGTCGAAGAATCTGGGCCGATCCGCCGGTCTGGTCGTCGCCGCTGCACTGCTCGTCGACTACGTCATGACGGTGGCGGTGTCGGTCGCGGCCGGGGTCGACAACATCATCTCGGCATTTCCCGGTCTCAATCAGGGCCGGATATTGCTGGACGTCGGCTTCATCGTCGTCCTGATGGCCATCAACCTGCGCGGAATCCGCGAGTCCGGACGGGTGTTCGCGCTTCCCACCTACCTCTTCGTGGCCGGGGTCGCGCTGATGATCATCGTGGGGCTCACCGAAACGTTCACCGGGCACCCTCCGGTGGCCGAGAGCGCCGGCTATTCGATCAATGCACACAGCGTCGGCCTCACCGGAATTGCGTTGGTCTTCCTGCTGTTGCGCTCCTTCTCCTCCGGCTGCACCGCATTGACCGGCGTCGAGGCCATTTCCAACGGCGTGCCGGCGTTCCGCAAGCCGAAAAGCCTCAATGCCGCGAGGACCATGACGGCGATGGGGCTGATCTCCATCATCATGTTCAGCGGAATCACCGCGCTGGCGATGATCACGAAGGTTCGCGTCGCCGAGAACACCTGCGATCTGGTCGGTTTCACCGGCAACTGCAGCAACGACCCGCAGCGGACGGTGATCAGCCAGATTGCCGCTGCCACCCTGGGCGGGCATTCCAGCGCCCTGTTCTACTTCCTGCAAGCGACCACCGCGTTGATCCTGATATTGGCTGCGAATACCGCGTTCAACGGATTTCCGCTGCTGTGCTCCATTCTCGCCGAACACCGCTTCCTGCCGCGTCAACTGCAAAATCGCGGCGACCGGCTGAGCTTCTCCAATGGCATCGTGCTGCTGTCGGCCGTCGCGGTGGGGCTGGTGATCGCATTCGGCGGGTCGACCACCCGCCTGATCCAGCTCTACATAGTCGGGGTGTTCACCTCGTTCACGCTGTGCCAGGCCGGGATGGTCAGGCACTGGCTCCGCGAGCGTGCCGGGATGACCGACCCGGCCGCGCGGCGGCGGGTGGCCGGCGCGCTGGCGATCAACGGCTTCGGCGCCGTGCTCACCGGGCTCGTGCTGCTCGTCGTGCTGGTCTCCAAATTCACCCACGGCGCCTATCTGGTGGTCATCTTCATTCCGGTGCTCTTCGTGGTCATGCTCGCGATCAACCGGCACTATGCCCGGGTCAAGATCGAGTTGATTCCCGACGACCAGGACGATGTGCTGCCGAGCCGGGTGCACGCCATCGTCCTGGTGTCGGAAGTTCACCGGCCCACCCTGAGGGCCATCTCTTTTGCCAGGGCCAGCCGGCCGGACACGCTGACCGGCCTCACCGTCGGCATCCGGCCGGCCGAAACCCGATCCCTGGTCGAGGACTGGGACCGCCACAACATCCGGATCCCACTGAAGGTGATCGAATCACCCTATCGAGAGATCACCCGGCCCATCCTGGATCATCTGGCCAGGGTCCGTCGCGATAACCCGCGGGACCTGGTCTGCATCTACATCCCGGAATACGTCGTGGGTCAGTGGTGGGCGAACATCCTGCACAACCAGACGTCACTGCGCCTCAAAGGCCGGTTGCTCTTCGAACCCAGGGTGATGGTGACCAGCGTGCCGTGGCAACTGTCCGCCGGGGCCCGCCGCCCAGCAACCAGCCTGGCAGGTGCCGACCACAACTCCGCAGACTCACGGCCGGCGCGTGCCCGTCCCGTACCGGCGCCTGACGAAGAGCACGTACCGGTCTAGGACCGGCGAGGACCGCTCCCCACGACGCTCAGTTCCCACCGCTCCCGGAGCTTGGTGGTCACCTCGCGCAGGATCCGGGACACCTGCATCTGGCTGACGCCGATTGCCTCGGCGATCCTGGCCTGCGAGAGACCCACTTCGAATCTCATTCGCACCACTTCGCGTTCGCGGTCGGTGAGCATCCTCAGCAGCACCTCCAGCGACATCTTGTCGTCGACGCCTCGCAACCCGTCGTCCTCGGCCCCCCAGTGCTGCGCGATCATCATGCCGGCGCCGCCCGGCGCGTCCAGCGACGGCGGGCGGCACAGGCCGGCCGCGATCCGGGCCTCACGGACGGCCGTCTCGCTCACGCCGATCCGCTGACCCATGTTCGCGTCGGACGACCGGATACCCTCTCCCCCCTGGGTATCCCGCTCGGCCAGGCCGATCGCCGCCCGCAGCTCCTGAATCCGGCGGGGCGGGCGGACCAGCCACGAGTGGTCTCGGAAGTACCGCTTGATCTCGCCGGAGATGGTCGGAACGGCGAACTGCAGGAAATCCTCGCTGCGATCGGGAAGCCAGCGCCCGGCCGCCTTCACCAGGCCGAGGTAGGCCAGCTGCTCGAGGTCGCCGCGTTCGACGCCACGCCCCCGGTACCGGGACGCGATCGATTTCGCGACTGCCAGATGCTCGATCACCACCTGCCCCTGCAGCCTGCGGCGCTCGTCGGGGTCGGTGCACCCGACCATCCTGGTCAGCAGGTCGCGGACCCGTTCACAGCGCCGATCATCACCGGGCCGGCGCGATCCGGCCGGCCCGACGTCGACGGACAGGTCACGCTCCCCGTCCAAAAAATCAGCTTCGCCGGAGAGTTCGTCATCTTCTTCCGAAAGCTCGAGCTCGTCATCCGGGAGCTGCTGGCGGGCGGCGTCACCCGAGGGTGCCGAGGCCGGCCGGGGGAAGTGGAGAACCGTGGCCCCGCGGGTGCGGGATGGATCGGCGATGGCCCGGTGATCGACGGAGCGAGCCAGCGCAGACGAATCGGACTGCGTGAATCGTTCCGAATACCCTGCCTGAGCAGGAAGACTCGGGCAGAGTTGTGGGTGAGACGAAGTGGGCTGCTGGGACACAGGCACTCCCGGAGATCGGGAATCCACCTGGCGCCACTGCTGGACCAGCACTGATCGACACGCTACTGGTGGTAAGACCGGTTGACCAGAACTGAGACTGCGCAAAATGAGCGCTCGGCGAACTGCGGAAGACCCACTCGCGGTGGGTAGTCCGACCGAACCCGGCGGCCGTTGTCCGGGGTTCTGCATCCGGGACACTGACGGTCGGCCGTCGCCCGGACACCATTGACCTTTCCCAAAAGCTGGAGCCAGCCATGCCCGACGCACCATCCACCGGACCGGTTCCGGCGTTCGTGCCAGATCCGTTGCCGGAGCACACCTTCGTCAACACAATGATCTTGATGCGCCACGCCAAGTCCGGGTACCCCGATGGCGTGGCGGATCACGACCGCCCGTTGAACCGACGCGGGCGGGCCGAAGCGGCGCTGGCCGGTTCCTTCCTCCGCAACCACTTCGCGATCGAGGAGATCCTCTGCTCGTCCGCCGCCCGGACCAGGCAGACCGTGCGAGAGACCGGGTTGGATGCGCCCCTTCGCTGCTCATCGGATCTCTATGACGCGGGCATCGACGAGTTACTCGGGCAGATCCGACTCACCGGGCCGCAGGTCCGAACACTGCTGGTGGTCGCGCATGCGCCCGGGATACCCAAGGCAACCCTGGCGCTGGCCGGGCCGGGCAGCGATCGCTCGGTGCTGGACGCGATCGACCGGCGCGGGTTTCCCACCTCGGCCTTCGCGGTGCTGCGCGGCGGTTCGTGGGCGGACCTGACGGCGCACGGGGTGAACCTGGTCGACTTCCGGGTCCTCCGCGAGCCGTGAAGTCCCCCCCACCGCGAATCCCAACCCCGTGAATCGCCCGGCCCGCAGGCGGTCCCTACCCGACGGCTTCGTCTTCGGCACCACCTCCGCTGCGTACGCGGTGGAGGGCGCGGCCTCCGCCGACGGTCGGACCGCGTCGATCTGGGACGTGGTCGCGGCCGTGCCGGGCCGGACGGTCGACGGCACCGCCGGGGCGGAGGCGATCGCCCACTACCACCGACTCGGCAGCGATATCGAACTGCTGGCCGGTCTGGGCGTCCATGCCCACCGATTCTCGGTGTCCTGGTCGCGGGTGCAACCGGGCGGCCGGGGCCCGGCGAACGAGGCCGGCCTGGACTACTACGACCGCCTGGTTGACCTCCTGCTGCAGGCCGGGACAGCGCCGTGGGTGACGCTGTACCACTGGGACCTGCCCGCCGAACTGATGGAGGACGGCGGCTGGCTGAAGCGTGGTACCGCCGGGCGGCTGGCTGACCTGGCGGCGCTGGTTGCCGGCCGGATCGGCGATCGGGTGAAGGCCTGGGTCACCCTCGGAGATCCGCTGCACCACATGGCCTATGGTCATGCGCTCGGCGTCGACGCACCCGGCCTGACACTGCTCGGTGGCGCCTTCGCTGCCACCCACCACCTGTTGCTGGGCCACGCCGGCGCCCGCGACGCGCTGCTGGCCGCCTACGCCGATGCCGTCATCGGTATCGCGAACTCGCACACCTCGGTGCGGCCGGCGACGGATTCCGCGGCGGACCGGCGGGCGGCGCTGAGCTACGACATCTACCACAACCGGCAGTTCACCGAGCCGCTGCTCCTCGGCCGCTACCCGCGACAGCTCCGCGACCTGGCCGCCCCCGGCCTGGTGCGGGACGGCGACCTGGCCACGATCTCGGGGCCGTTGTCGTTCTACGGGGTCGACTTCCACGGGTCTACCGTCGTGCGCGCGGCTCCCGACAACATGACGATCGGATTCGACGTCCTCGACGTGGTGGGGCCGGCGGATCCGGCGTCGCTCACCGGGACGCTGGTCGATCTGACCCGGCGCTACCCGCGACTGCCGCCGCTGTTCGTCACCGAGAACGCTGCAGTCGACAGCGACCTCGACAGCGACCTCGACAGCGATCTGGAGAGCGTTCCAGGGACCGATCTCGAGACCGACTCCGACACCTACACCGAGGGAGGCCGGGGAGCCGGGCGGCGGCCGGAGCCGGACGACGAGCACCGGATCGCCCACCTCGACGGCCATCTCGACGCGGTCGCGGCTGCCGTAGCAGCCCGTGTCGATGTACGGGGCTACTTATATAGCGGCCAGCTGGACGGGTGGGAGGGGGCGGAGGGCCCCACCCGGCCCAGCGGGCTGGTCCGGGTCGACCCCGACTCCGGACAACGAACACCCCGACGCTCGTACGGGCACTACCGGGAGCTGATCAACGACCACCGAGCCGGTCGCAACTGACAGACCCGCTCGGCGCAGTGCAGCCCGGGTCAGCCGGTCAGCGCGGTGGTGAGAGCTGCGTGCAGAGCGGGCCCGGCAACCAGCCAACCGGTGGCGATGCCGGTGAACGAGGCCGGGGTCATCACGGCGCCGGCCTCGACCGCGATCAACCCGCCGGCGGCGACATCCCAGTGCTGGACGCCTTCCTCGTAGAAGGCGTCGATCCGGCCGGCTGCCACCGAGCACAGATCAAGCGCCGCGGACCCGATGCGGCGGATATCCCTGATTTGTGGCAAAAGGCGGGCCACCACCGCTCCCTGGGCCGCCCGGCGCTCCGCGCTGTAGGAAAAACCCGTTGCAACCATTGCCTTTTCGAGTGCCACCGGATCGTTGGCGCGCAGCCGCCGACCGTCCTGGTGCGCACCGGCTCCACGGATCGCGCTGTAGACCCGCCTGGTCACCGGCTCGTAGACCACCCCGACCAGTGGCCCGCGATCATCCTCCGCGGCGATGCTGACCGTGAAATTGTCCAACTCATACAGGTAGTTCACCGTCCCGTCCAGCGGATCGATGACCCAGGTCAGCCCCGAGGTCGTCCTCCGGTCGGCGCCCTCCTCGCCGATCAGCCCGTCGTCCGGTCGTTCGGCGAGCAGCATTTTCGTCATCAGTGCCTCGGCCGCCCGGTCCGCATCCGTCACCGGGTCGGTCACCGAGGACTTGGTATCCAGACCCTCGACATGGCCATAGCGGGCGAGCAGTTCAGCGCCGGAGGCCAACGCCACCCGGACGGCGAGGTCGAGCAGCGCCCCGGTGTCGAAACTTTCGATGTCGAATTTCTCGGTGTCGAATTTCTCGGTGTCGAATTTCTCGGTGTCTAATTTCTCGGTGTCGAAGGTCTCGAGATTGCGGGTCTCGGGGATTTCGGGGTCCGTCATGAGGACATTGTCTCCGCCGTCCGTCGATGCGGCTCGATCGCTGTACGGGTCGCGAGCACAGGATTGGGGCTGATCTGGACGTGGACGGTGTCATTCACCGACAGTCCGGCCACCTCGGCGACACCCATCCTGGCCAGCAGCAACGTGCCGTCGGGCAGCCGGGCCTGCACCTGCCCGTGCGCGCCGAGGAAGCTGGTCGCCACCACCGAGGCGAAGGCAGGCCCGTCGGTGCCGGGCGGAATCGGCACCAGCCGGATCGCCTCCGGCCGGATCAGCGCGGTGATGTCGCCGGCAGCCGGCGATCCGGGCAGCAGCGGGACGGTGGAGTCGAGCACAACCGCCCGTTCGCCGGTGGCCACCCCCCGCAGCCGATTGGTCAACCCGACGAAGCTCGCGACGAAGTCGTTCGCCGGCCTGGTGTAGATCACCTCCGGCGCATCGATCTGTTCGATCCGGCCGTCCTTCATCACCCCTACCCGGTCCGCCACCGCGAGGGCCTCGTCCTGGTCATGGGTGACGAACAACGTGGTGATGCCCACTTCGAGCTGGATCCGGCGGATCTCGTCCCGAAGTTGGACCCGGACCTTGGCGTCGAGCGCGGACAGCGGCTCGTCCAGCAGCAGGACCTGCGGCCGGATGGCCAGCGCCCGGGCGAGCGCGACCCGCTGTTGCTGGCCGCCGGACATCTGGTGGGCGTAGCGGTCGGCATGGTGGTCCAGGCCGACCAGCTCCAGGAACTCCTCTGCCGTCCGCCGGCGCTGGCCGGCACCCTGGCCCCGTAGCCGCAACCCGAACGCCACGTTGTCCCTGGCCGTCATGTGCGGGAACAACGAGTAGGCCTGGAACACCATCCCCATGTCCCGCTTCGAGGTCGGCACCGACGAAATGTCCCTGCCGCCCACCACGACAGCGCCGGCGTCGGCGTCCTCCAGGCCGGCCAGCACCCGCAGCGCCGTGGTCTTTCCGCAACCCGACGGGCCGAGCAACACCACCAGTTCGCCGGGGGAAATGTCGAGATCCATCCCGGCCAGCGCATGCACCTCGCCGAAGCTCCGCCGCAGATTCTGCAGCTGAACCCGGACGCCGGCTCTGGCTGAGTTGGACTTCTGGGCTGCCGTCATCTGGTGGCCTTTCCGATGGTCGGGCCGGCGGCAGGCACGGCTTTCAGGCTCTTGCGGGCGGAGCGTTTTTCGGGGCTGCTTGTCCCGGTGCGGCGGCGGGACCCGAACGAGCTCAGCACGAAGAAGAGCAGGAAGGCCAGCAGCAGGGTGATCAGGGCGAGCGCCATCGCCAGCCGAGGATCGGCCGCTCCAAGTTGGACCAGGGACGTCTGAAGGTTGTTCTTGGACAACAGGTTTGCGATGGTGAACTCGCCGAGTACCAGGGCGACCGCCAGGAAGCACGCCCCGGCGACGGCCGAGCGGATGTTGGGCAGCACGATGTGCCAGATCACCCCGGGCCACGAACTCCCCAGGCTCCTGGCTGCTTCGGACAGTGTCTTGACGTCGATCGCGGAAAGCCCGGCGTCCAGCGCACGATAGGCGTAGGGCAGCACCAGAATGACATAGGCGAAACAGAGCCAGATGGCTTTTGTCGACAGGATGTGGGCGATACCACGGTAGATCGGCGCCAATCCGACGACCAGCACGATTGCCGGAATGGTCAGCGGTAACAGACAGACGAACTCCACGAGCCTGACCAACCTGGGGGCCCGCAACCGCACCCAGACCATGGTCGGGACCAGGAGCACGAGCATGATGACCACGGTGAGGAGAACGAGAATCACCGAAGATTTCAGACCGTCCGACAGCAGAGCCCTGGTGTCCTCGTCGACGGTCGAGAAGTGAAGCAGAGATTTCCAGGTGATGGCCGACCGCTTGCCCGACAACAGTCGCGTGGTGAAATCCACCATCGCTACCAGTGGGATCACGAAGAATGCCATCACCGCCGCCACGACGCACCAACGGATGATCCTCTGCCGGCGGCGCCGGGCGGCACGCAGCGGGCGCGAGGTTCGCCGCGGCCCGACGACCGGCGCTCCCGGGAACTCCTCGGCAACCAGGCCGATGCCCGCGTCGGTCACCGGAGCCATCGTGACGTCCTTTTCTGCAACCAGAAGTACAGGAACATGACGATGGCCACCACGACGACCATCACCAGGGCCAGCGCTTTTGCGAAATTCGGTGCACCGCTGCCGGTTTCGGAGATGATCGCCCCACGGATCTGTAGCGCGATCAGCGGATTGTACTGGCTGATCAAGGCTGCGGCGGTGGCATAGGCCGAAAACGCGTTCGCGAACAGCAGCAGCGTCGAACCCAGGAAGGAGGGCAGCAACAGCGGCCCACCGACATGCCGCCAGAACGCCCAGGTGGAGCCGCCGAACATCTCGGTGGCCTCCCGCCACTGGATCCGCATGCCGTCCACCGCGGGCAGGAAGACGATCACCATCAATGGGATCTGGAAATAGAGATACACCGGGATCAGCCCGCCCAGCGTGCTCAGAAAATCGGGCGCAATCGTGATACCGACGGTGGTCAGGCTGCGGGTCAGCAGGCCGTTCGTGCCCACAGTGGCAATGAAGGCGAAGGCGAGCAGGGCGCCACCGAACTGGGCGAGAACGGAGGACGCCGCAGTTACCACCCGGCGCAGAACCCCATTGGGTGCGGCCGTGGTCAACACATATGCCACTACGGCTCCGACGACTGCCCCGATCACTGCGGTCACCAGCGACAGGACGACCGAATTACGAAGCGCGTCAATGGCGCTGGGATCTGACAGTTGTTTGATGTTGACCAGAGAGAAGCCGCCGTCTTCGGCCCTGAATGCGCCGATGACGACGATTGCGGTGGGGAGGAGGAGAAACACTGCCGAATAGATCAGGAATGGGGCGGCACCCAAACCGGGAGCCACCCGGCGCAGCAGTCCGGCCGGTCGGCCCGGGGCACCGGGCAAGGAAGTGGGCACGACGGCCATCGGTCTCCTCTCCGCCTGCTGGTGGGTGGACAACGCCGATCGACCGGACCCTGCAGGTTCGGCGCCACCTCCTCAAATCCAGGGGCGGCGCCGAACCCGGTCGGTCAGCTGCCGACGGCCTTCGACCAGTTGGCCGCGAGGTAGGTGTTGACCGCGGTGGCCTGCGCGGCGGTCAACTGCTGTACCGCGGAGTCGGTCTTCGGCAGATTGGCCTCGGCAGCGGGGTCGACGGTTCCGGCCTTCTTCATCGCCTGGTACAGGATCGGCGAGGCGCCCCCCTTGAGCCAGAAGTTCTGCGCGGCCGGGCTGTAGAGGTATTCCTCCCACAGCCGGGCGGCGGCCGGATGCGGCGCACCCTTGTTGATCGCCTGGTTGTAGTAGGCGCCGATAGCGAC
>JBBRDH010000044.1:0-35919 GCA_038204125.1 Mycobacteriales bacterium | reverse complement strand
CACCCAGTCGATCCCCACACCGGGCGAGCGCGACCGAACGGCCACCGACCTCGGCGCTCCGCACCCGGCCCTCGCCGGGCACATCACCGTCGTCCACCCGATGCCACCGGGCGATCGGACCGGTCATCCCTGCCTCCTCCGCCGCACACAATTGCTCTCTAGTGCCGGGAGACGGCCTGCGCGTTACGCCGGAGTTCCGCGGCCGCAAGCTGGGGGCCAGTTGCCGCAACTGCCGGCGAGCCGCGGGTGCGGCGAGCTGGCCCGGGGGCCGGTTGATCCGGTCGGTACCCGGACACAGCTGGGCTGCTCAAGGGGTCCGATTGACGTTCCGCTCCCGAACGTCGGCCAGGTGCTGGGCTGCCGACGCAAAGTCACCGTCGTCATGGAGGACCACCAGATCGTGGTGCGCGGCCGTCGCGCAGATCAACAGATCGACCGCGGAGCATGCCCGGTGCACCCCCCCTCGGACCAACAGATACTGGGCGCGGTCGATCCACTGCCAGACACCCTTTGGCACCGGCACCTGTGGATACAGCTGATCGAATGCGGTGGTCATCTGTTCGAATTCGTCCAGGCCCCGTGCGGATCGTCGAAATTCAACTCGTTGCGGTTGGCAGGATCCGATTCCGTTTGCCACGATCACTTCCGACCAGGCCGCCCGCAAATCGGCGTCGCGGCCGATTCGCCAGAGGGCCGACGAGTCCACCAGGTACTGCATTACTCGCGCGGTTCCTTTTCCGCTGCCCGGCGGCTGGCGTAATCCTCGTAGTCCCAGACTTCGGCGTGTCTGGCGAAACTCTCCAAGGCGGCGATCCGGCGGTGTCGGGCGGCAAACTCGCGCAATGCGAGGTTGACCGTGTCCTTTTTGGTTCTTGTCCCAGACAGCCGCATGACCTCGGCCAATGCGTCGTCGTCAAGATCGATCTGGGTGACACTCATCCGTAGCTCCATTGTTGGTCGTCAACATGCCGAGCATACATCGCCAACAATGAGGTGCAGTGTCCTGGACCACCAGATTCAGACCTGGCCCGGCGCCATCGCCTCCAGGACGAAGTGGAGGTCGTCAGGGTTGGCGCCCGGTGGAAGGACGAGGCTGGCCACATCGGCCCCGGCCTCGTACCAGTCGTCGAGCTGTTGGCGGGCTTCGCCGGGCGTGCCGCAGAGGGTGACTTCGTCGATCAGCCGCCCCGCCGCTTCGGGGAGGCGGGGAGTGGTGCCCGGCGGGTTTGGCCTCGATGACGGCGTCGACTTCGGCGCCGAAGCCCAGTCGGCGGAGGGTGCGGGGATAGAGCGGGCCCATGTTGGTGAGGTAGAAGGTGATCCACCAGGCGGCCAGAGTCCGCGCCCGGATGCTGTCGGGCGCCACGGCGCAGGGGATGCCCGGCCAGATCTGCAGGCGGCCGGCAACCTCGCGATCTGTTGGCCCGGCCGACGACCGGTGTAGGCCCGGGGCGAGGCGGGCGAGGTCGGACCTGGGGAGGAAGAACGGCGTCCACGCGTCGGCGAGTTGATACGCGAGCCGGATCGTCTGCGGGCCAAGCGCAGCCAAGGCGATCGGTATCGGCCCGGGCGGGGTCACTGCGAGTCTGAGCGGCCGGGTTCCGGTGCTGATCGTCTGATCCAGCCGGTGGCCGTCCAGGAACCGCCGGGCCTGACGGGTGACTGTCTCCAGCCGCCGGACGGGGTCCAGGAACGCGACGTCGTGCAGGCCCTCGGCCAGGGCCGGGCTGCCTGCGCCCAGACCGAGGACGTATCTGCCGCCGGAGATGTCCGCCAGGGTCAAGGCAGACATGGCCATCGTGGCCGCGCTGCGGCCCCATAGATTGAGCACGCCGGTGCCGATCCTGATCGTGCTCGTACACCGGGCGATGTCGGCCAGCAGCACGGTGGAATCGTGTCCCCAGCCCTCGGCCACGAAAAAGGCGCTGTAGCCGAGTTGCTCGGCCCGAACCGCCAGCTCGGTGATCACCCCGCGTCGGGTTTCCATCGGCGCCAGGGCAACGGCCAGAGCCTGGCGGGGAGAGTCGGACATGTCAGGTCAGCTCGATCCAGGTCTGCCGGGACCACGCAACGAGCTGGCCGGCGGCCGAGTGGAGCGCCGTGCCGGCGTGCCGCCGTCGCCCCTGCACACCGAGCGGCCACGCAGTGACCACGTAGGGCGGGCCGACCTCGACCGGGCGTGACACGTGCGCCGTCATCGTGCCCAGCACGACGGTCCGATCATCTGCGACTGCCCAGCCACCGGGACAGTCGAGCGCCGCCCACACCACCGCTTCCGGGATCCGTCGGCGGCCGCTCGGGCCCTCTGCCGGGGAGGTCGCCAGGGATGGATCTGGGTTCCAGGCTGCAGCGAGCATGGCAGTCCCGGGGACCGTCCCGGCGAAGATCCTCAGCCCGTCCCCGGCCCGGCGTCGGGTACCGCAGCCGAAGCAGTCGGGGAACGGGTGCCGGGAGCGCCCGGGGAACCGGCCCGCAGCCTCGCGCGCCGCATCGAGCGAAACCGGGCCAGGCATATCAGGAGCACCTTCACTCGAAGTGGCGGCTTCGGCGATGACATCGTCACCGTCCAGAAGCCGGTGACCGTCCCAGCGCAATGATGTCGACAACGGCGGCGGCCGACGAAGTCGCACCTCCACCGGCCCACCCGCCGGACCGGATCGTGGCAACGGGACTTGCGCAACGAGGGCCGCGACTGTCCCGCAGGCGTACCCGCCCTGGGCCGACCCCGGGGGGCCGTTGAACCGGTCGGAGACGATCACGGTGCAGGTCACCGGGTCGGGGTGGAGCAGGGGAGGGGTTCGAAGTTGAGCCATACAACGACGGTAGGGTGGGAAGGTCGAGGACGCCATCCGCCGGATCACGTAGATCGAGGGCCAAAATGAGCGGCGCGGCGTATTGAACGGCAGTGGTCCGACTCTTTGACGTACTCGCCCTGTCATCCGCCCCCGGCCGGGGTGGTGGTCAGTCCGGTGGCCCGGCGTCCTGCCGGGTGCTCCAGGCGGCGATCTGGGCACGCGAGCGGACCTTCAGTTTGTGCCGGATGTTCTGCACATGGGTGTCCGCGGTCCTGGCGGCGACGCCGAGCCGGGCGGCTATCTCCCGGGTGGTCAGCCCGTCGGCGACCAGCCGGGAGACCTGAATCTCACGATCGGTGAGCCGCGGTTCGCGAGGGTCCTCGGCGGTGAGGAACGCCAGCGCCGCGTCGAGGACGGGCTGCCAGGGGCCCTGGTAGAAGAGGTGGCCGGCGCCGGGAAGCGGAGTGAGCGTGGCGCCCTCGATCCGGCTTGCCAGGTCCCGGCCCAGTGCGAACGGGACGGCGGTGTCCCCCTCGCGGTGCAGGACCGCCGTCCGCGCCCGGACCTGATCCAGTAGGGGGCCGACGTCGGTGGCGTAGTAGAGCTCCAGCAGGCTGCGGGCGACCTGCGGTGAGGCGCACGCCCGTTGCAGCCGGGCGAACGCGTCGATGTCGGCGCCGGTCACATCGGACAGGAAGATATCGGCCAAAACCCTGGACCCCAGGCCCCAGTGCGCCGAGACCAGGTCCAGTAGCGACGCCCGGACCGGTGCGGTGGCCAGTTCCCGGCCGTCGGCGCAGGTGCCGTACAACACCAGCGACCGGATCCGGGCCGGATGACGGGCCGCGAGCGCCACCGCGACCTGGCCGCCCTGCGAAGCACCGAACACGCTGAACCGGTCGGCATTGGCCGCATCGGCTACGGCGAGCGCGGCCGCAACCTGGCCGTCGAACGACAGATCCACGGCTTCGCGGTCGGAGAGGCCGCAGCCCGGCTTGTCGAAACGGATGACCATGAAGTGCCGGCCCAGGGCCTCGACGATCTCGTGGAAGCCGGCTATCGATGACATCGCCTTCAGGTGGGTCACCCAGCCCGGGTCGACAAGCAGGGCCGGCCCGGCCCCCGTGCAGCGGTAGGCGATTCGGCCGGCCGCGGATCCGCAGTAACGAACAGCCCCCGCCATGGCGCCCATGCTGACATGCCCGCCCGGCGGTGTACAGGTACCGACCGGTGCCCGATGCGGGAATGTCTGGCCAGGCATCAACTGGTTTCCTAGACTTCAGTTCATCGAGGCGATCCGGGAATGGGCTTGCGGGAACGACGGAGGTGAATTCGGTGGGGGAGCCGGTACCGACAACGAATTTCAGCGGGAGCTGGACCCGGGTCGATCAGACCACAGATCCGTCGTTCTATTCGGGCATGCTCGAGGCGACCCGCGCGCAGTTGCTCCATGAGGCCCGTAGTGCGCCGGATGAGGTGTTCGGCCGGTTCCAGTTGCGCCCTGGATTGCGCGTTTTGGATGTCGGCTGCGGGACCGGCGACTATCTGCGGGTGATGGCACCGTTGGTGGCTCCGGGGGAGGCGGTCGGCGTCGATTTGAGCAATACGCTCATCGACCATGCCCGGCAACGACTGGGCGAGACGGACGTCAACGTGTCCTTCCGGGTCGGCAATGCCTACCAGTTGCCATTTGCGGATGCCTCGTTCGACCGGGTTGTCGCGACCCAACTGCTGCTGCATCTGGCCGATCCCTGGCGAGCGGTGCAGGAGATGCGCCGGGTGCTGGCTCCGGCCGGAAAGCTCTCGATCGGCGAATGGGACTGGGACAGCATGTGTCTGGCCGTCTCGGACCAGGAACTGGGCCGCCGGTTCACCCACCTGTTGTGCGATCAGATGCACAACGGTCTGATTGTCCGGGAGCTTGGCTGGCGGCTGCCACAGCACGGGTTCGACAACGTCGAGATCCGCCCGCAGGTCCGGCTGGCCCACGATCTGGACGCGGCCTTCCGGTGGCTGATCGAACCCGCCACCCGCGAATTGGTCCGGATGGGCGCGCTGACCGACGCCGACGGCGCTCGACTGCTGGCTGACCTGCACGAGCGGGCCGCCGGCGGCCGGTATTTCCTGGCCCGCATCTACTACACGGTCATCGCCACGGCGGACTGACCGGCGACCTCGACTCGTCACAGGTGGCGGAGCGTAGGTAGCTCAGCCGACGGATGGTCGCCGCAGCCGTTTGGCAAAGGTCAGCGAGCACGACACGCGAGGGAAACGGCCCTGCTTTTGCAGACGCTGTTGATCCGTTGCCGAAATGGCGTCCGCAGTTTGAGCTAGCTGCGCCAGAGTCGGAACGCGACGGTGGTTCGCGCCCGGTGAAGTTCATAGCTTTTGCGCTGCGGCCTCGGGCTGTCGGCCTCCGGTTCATGGCCACCGAACGTGTACCTACGCGATCCGGAACGTGAAATAGGTACATCCGCAGATGTGCCGCAGCACCGGATCACGCAGGGTGGGGAAGTCATCACGCGCAAAGCATTCGGTCTGGAACGGCGGCAGGCATGCCGCCTGTTCGGATCGGCCCTCGGTGGTCTGGCGCCAGACCCACGGACACAGTGTCACCCCCGGTTCGGCCCGTGTCATTCAACAAGGGCGACCCGCGGGGAAGGGCGCCGTTCCAGCCGATGCCTGCGCGCACCACTCCAAGAAATGAGGAGCTCTCGTGAACATTTCCCGCAAAACCAATCCCACAGAGAATTCTGATGTTGCGCCGCTCAAACGCCGGCGCTTCCTGCAGACCGCAATCGTCATGCTGATGGCGGTGCTGTCGATCACTCAGGCGCCAGCGGCATCTGCAGTCGCGGCCCAGTCGTTGGCCCCGCCCAGCTACCCCGACGTCGCCTGGTCATACAGTGCAGACGGGCAATGGCGGCTGAAGCTCGACGCGAGCACCATCAATCTGTATTTCGCCAAAGAGATCGGCGCCGAAGCGACAACACAGCACCGGGAATGGGCGTGCTCCGGGCTGTTCTGTTGGGGCGGACATACCTGGCAGTGGGTCGACCGAAACGCCTCATATCTGACCGTGTCCAATTCATACACGCCCTTTCCACCGCAGTACGGCAATTGCGATCCCGGCAACCCCAGGATGTGTGCCCCGGCGGCCCCACCCCGGGCGTGCGCCGGGTCCAACACGTCGTCAGTGTCGTGCTTCGACTGGGCATTCTTCATCACGTTCAACGTCAGCACCGGACAACCAGGTGCGGGCCAGGCGCCGCTGAACATCAAGGGTGTCCGCAGTACGGCCCGGGCCGTCCTGCCCGGAGGTCAGAGCCTTTTTGCCGGCCCCGTGGACGACGCTTTCTGGTTCTGACCGGAACCCATTCCCCCCGGACCCCGGGACCCGATTACAGAAGGAGGTGAAGTTATGTCCAACGAACGAGAGTCCGCCGCGGCGCCGCAGGCGTCCGACGCGGTCGAGATCGTGGTGGAGGAGGCCGAATTCGCGCCTGCCCTGCTCCAGGACTGCTGATTGCCCGGTCCCGGGCGGTACACCCGCCCGGGACCGGGTCAGACCCCAAATCGATCTATTTCCTCTCAGGAGTTCACCATGCCCGTGCGCCTATCCCCTTCGGTGCGGATATTCCCGCCCTCTGTACTCACCCAGCATCACTGGATTGCTGAGGATGCCGCAGGTCCGCAGCGGTGGCGCGTCCCCATGACCACGGTTGTTGCGCTGTTGGCCGCCGCCGCCCCTGTCGAACAGGACCGGCTTGCCGGACAGATTGTCGACCGAACTGGCGTTGACCAGAAGGTCGCTGCTGCCACAGTGCAAGTGCTGCTCGAGATCGGCCTGCTCTCAGACGACGCGGTGCCGCTCCGTGATCGGCAGCGCCGGTTCCGGGCGATCAGTTCGCGGTGGGCGGAGAAGGGTTGGACCGAGGCTGCCGACTATCACGCCGGAACATTCGACTATCCGTTTGTCGACTATGCAGCCGGCGGCCGCGCCGTTGATACGGCCCGCATGAACGGTTATGTCCTCGATGAACCGGACGACGTCCGGTACAAAGACTTCCCGGAAGCACCCGCCACATTGTTGCCTGCGCCCGTTGCCGAGCTTGCGCCTTCCGACCTGGCGGCTGCCTTGACTTCGCCGGCCACCGCCGAACTCGACGCCCAGTCGCTGTCGTCGATTCTGTCCCTGAGCTTCGGGCAGACGGGGACGATCACGGCCGGACGCTGGCAGCGCATACCGATGATGCGGCGAACCAGCCCGTCTGGCGGGGCCCGACATCCCTGCGAGGCCTACGTCGTGGTCATCGATGTCCCGGGTATGGAAGCCGGGGTCCATCATGTGCATCCGGTGGGTCCGAAGCTCCAACTCATTTCCGAGGGCGCGCCCTCGATGGAGCAGTTGGCCGATGCCTTCCCGGCAGAATATTTCCGGCTGCCGCACAAACTCGCGGCCATCATCGTGATCACCGGGGTCTTTGCCCGGAACATGTATCGCTACCGGGAGCCCCGCACATTTCGGACCGTTCACAACGACGCAGGACATCTGGCCGCCACAGCGCAGCTTGTCGCTTCGGCACTGAGGGTTCGGAGTTATGTCGAATACGCCGGGAACGACGAGGCGGTCGAGGCGCTCCTGGGAATCGACGGTATCTCCGAGGGTTTCCTGTTGACCATCACGCTGACCGGGCCGGATACAGATCCGGATTTCGTCGAGCGGCGGCGGGCCGTTCTCACCACCGAAGGAGGAATGCTGCGATGAGCCGATCGGGAGACGATAGGGCCGGTTGGCTGCCGTTGCTGGTCCTGCGGCCGGGGGACGACGGCCGCCTGACCATCAGCGATCCCTTGCACCGCCGCCGCGGTACCGTGCCGGCGCAAGATCTGCTTGACCACCTCGCCCCCACCAGAGCCGATCCACCGGATACGCGCCGACTGGTCCGGAGGAAGGCATTGGACGCTGAATTGGCAGATCGGGGGTGGTTCCCAGCTGCACCTCTGGCCGAATCACAGGTCGAATCAATTCAGCGATGGTGGCAGCGGGGTTGGCATCCATCGCTGAGCTATTACCTCTGGTCCAGGCATTCGGACTTCCGTGACCGCACGGATTCCGATGGCGAAGTACGGAAGGGCATGGTGCGTCGGTATCTCGACGAAGGAGTTCCAGGACCACGTCGAACCGCCGGCGGTCCACCGACGATGCTTGCCGCCCCAAGGCAACCGCAAGGCGGAGTCGGGAACCTGTTGCTGGGTCGCCGCACGTCCCGCGGGTATCAAGAGGCAGCGGTCGAGCTGGACCGCCTGGCGACCGTGCTCCGAATGGGACTGGCTGATCTTCGAAGTGTGCGACTGCTTCCACGGAACAATCCGTTGGAATGGCTCAGTTCGCACGGGACAGCCTTCGACTTCTACGTCGTCAACTTCCGGGCACAGGGATTGGCGCGGGGTGTCCATCTCTACGATCTCGAGACCGAGTCGCTGTCTGCAGTTCGGCTGGGTGACTTCCGGGAGCAGATGTGTCGGGCGTTGATCGGGATGCGCGCTCCCGAGACGGCGGCGTGGACAATAGTTGTCGTCGCCGATTTCGCGCAGTATCAATGGCGCTACCGCCACGAGCGTGCGCTGCGGCACTTGTACATGGCTGCCGGGCGCGTTGCGCAGCGTCTCATTGTGGTGGGCGAAAGCGTTGGCCTGGGGTCGCTCCCGACCCCTGCGGCTGCCGATGAATTGTTGTGTGACTTGCTGGACATCGATCCGGATCGGCAGGCGCCCGTCTACACGTTGACGATGGGACCGGTCCCTGAAAGAGGAGCTGTGAGATGACCCAAACCGTACCGCGGAGCGATGTGCTGCGCCTGCAATCCAGCTGGTCCTTTTCGGTGGCGGACGGCCGCATTGTCGTGTCGTCGCCGCTGAGCCGGCAGCGAATTCGAATCACCCACAGCGCGGCCGCGCTGGAAACACTCACCCAGTTGCGCCGCGGCATAGTCGTCGGTTCCGGAGAACAATCTCCAGGGGCGGATCAAGAACCCGGGTATGAGTTGCTGCAGACGCTGTCCGAAGTCGGGGCCGTTGTCAGGCGACGGCCGGACGACGATCTGTCGGCGCTGTCCGGGGCGGACCTGTACGACAGGCAGATCCGGTTCTTGAGCTACTACGAGTCGGCGACCGAATCGGGCCTGTTGTTCAATAGCCGCCTGCAGAACTCGACGGTGGTGTTGACCGGTCTCGGTGGGCTCGGCGGCTGGATCGCACTGTTGCTCGCGCGGGTGGGAGTCAAGCGCATAATCGGAATAGATCCGGATTGTGTTGAGCTCAGTAATCTGCATCGACAGATTCTGTACTCGACAGACGACATCGGTCTGCCCAAGATCGAGGCTGCGCGTCGAGCGTTGTCCGCCGCCGACTCGACCGTGCGCTTCGAAGGCCATGCGCGGTGGATCCGGGCGGCCGACGACGTGCGACCGCTACTGGCGGACGCCGATCTGGTCATCAATGCGTTTCCCTACATTCCGTCCTTCGCACAGGCGGCCCGCGCCACGGCGGAAGCCGCGATAGCGTCCGGCGTCGCGGCGCTGAATCTGCCGATGACGCACGGCATCGGCCCGCTGACGCTACCCGGCCGGACCGCATGTATCCAGTGCGCACATCCGGTACTCGAAGAACGCTTCAAATTGGCGGGCCTGGATGCGGCGGCCGCGCCGGCGTGGGCCGACGCCGGCTACCTCGCGGCGCTGGCGCCGCGTCAGGCTGTCACCGGTGGGCTCGCCGTGTGGGAAACCGTGCGTTATCTGTCCGGTATGGAGCGGCCGCGCACCCTTGACGGCGTCGCGCATTTCGACATCGCCGAATACGGTCGCCACCAGTTTGTCCCGGTGCCACGCGACCCCGTCTGTGGTCTGTGCGGGGGGGCCGAGATGATTCCGCCGCGGGACCATGTCGCGAGGTGGACAACGTGACCAACATCCTCGATCCGACGACGCTGGACGGCATATTCAATCAGGACGATGCGTACGACATGTCGGAGCAGAATGCCCGGGTCTTCCGTCAATCCCTCATCTGGAAGGCCGTGGCATGGCACCGATCGGCCAATGAGCGCTACGACAGGTACTGCACCCGAAAAGGGCTCGATGACTCGTCCGACCCGGACCGACCGTTGTCGACGGTTCCGCTTTTGCCAACGGTGCTCTTCAAGAGGGGCGCCAGGACGGTGATGACGCCTACCGGTTGCGCAGTGATGATCACGACCAGCAGCGGAACCCAGGGTGGCCGGTCGGAGGTGCCCCGCTGTGACCGGACGATGACCCGCTTTTTCGCATCCGTGGTCGCCGGTGACCGGGAGGTCTTCCGGGCCGATACGTTCGACCGGCATGTCTTCCACGTCGGCCCGACGATTGCCGATCAGCCCGACGTATGGATCTCCTATGTGATGGCCGGACTAACCCTGCTGCTACCCGGCACGTCCTATTTCCGGAGCGGCCGGCCCGACGTCCAGCGATTGATCGATGACCTCCGTCGTCATCCTGCTGACAGCCCCGTCAGCCTGGTAGGTCCGCCGGCGTACCTGCTGGAGGTCGCCGAAGCTGCAGCTGCACAGGGTGTTTCGCTCGGCGGGCGGGCGACCGTGCTGTCCATCGGAGGTTGGAAGCGGGCGGCCGCCTCGGCTGTCGATCCGACAGAGTTCCGTCGACGGATTGTCGAGGCGCTCCGGCTTTCCGGATCCCAGGCAGTGCGCGACGTCTTCAACATGGTGGAGCTCAACTCAGTGCTCTTCGAATGCGAGCAGCACATTCTGCATGTTCCGCCCTGGTTGCATGCTGATGCCCGCGACCCACGTTCCGGGTCCGTGCTGCCCGCAGGGCACATCGGAGTCCTGTCGTTCCTCGACCCGACAGCGCTTTCGTATCCCTGCTTCCTGCTGAGCGACGACCTCGGCGCGGTACATGCGCCCGGCAGCTGCCCATGCGGACGACCAGGATCGACGATGCAGGTTGTGCGCAGGATCAACCGGGTGGAGATGCGTGGTTGCGCCCTCCGAACCGGATCGCAGCTCATTGCGCCCCCGCGGCAGGGGGTTTCGAGCCATGCGTGAGCAGGTCATGTCAGTGGACGTCGACGGCGAGCGCATCGCCGTCACCGTCGACGAACCCGTTGGGGCCGTCAGCTCCGCACCCGGAGTACTGCTGCTGCCCGGCTTCGGAATGACCGCACATTCCATGTTGCTGGCGGCATACATCATGAGCGCCAACGGACTTCGTGTGTTCCGGCCCGACCTGCGAAACCAGGTAGGAGCAAGGGCCCAGGGATTTCGCCTGTCCCGACTCACCGCGGACATCGGCGCTCTCATGGAGAGCATCGACCCGGCCGCATTGGTGGCGATGAGCATCGCGGCACCTGCTGCACTGCGCGCAGCCCGAGGGCGGGGCATCGCGCTGGCGTTGGTTGTGCCGGTGGTCGATGTGCGATCAACTTTGCGCACCGTCTGCGGCGAGGACTGGTTCGAGCGACCCTCGCCTGCCGCGGACGGGTCAACGGTCCAGGTACTCGGCCAGGATGTCGATATCGAATTTGTGGACGACTGCCGCGACCACGGATTCGTGGACGCCACGGGGACGCTGGCCGACCTGCGGCTCACCAGCGGCCCGGTGGATCTGGTGATCGCGGCCGAGGACAGGTGGGTATCGCGTGCCCAAGCACGGTCACTGGCTGAAAGCGTCGACGCCGGCTGGCACGAGGTACCCGGTGCCGGGCATCTGCTGTACCGGGATCCGGCCGCCGCTCTCCACGCGTTCCACGCGGCCACAGCAGCCCTGCTCAGCCGGCTATCCCGCACCGATCGGGTGCTGCGTACCTGCACTTTCGCCGAAATCCTGCAGGAATCTGTGGCGAACCCGGTGACCACGAGGATGAGTCAACCAGCCGACAGAAAGGAGAAGTGACATGTCAGAAGACGCGGCCCAACGGGTTCTTGATCTTCCGATGATTGTGGCCGGAAGAGAGGTTTTCGCCGAAGCCGACGCCGCGCAGACGTTGGACTACACCTCCGGCCTGCAGATCCGCATGCCTGCCCTCACCTCCGATCAGCTCGAGGCGGTCCTGGATTCGAAGCAGGAAGTCGGCCGTCGACTCCAGAGGCTCGATACGGATGAGATCACCTGGTTTCTCGGGGCGGTCAGCGACGTCTGGCTATCCCGAACATCACCCTCCCGTAAAATCGCCGACGAACACGCCGGGCTGATCACCGGCTACCCGGCGGCGATGGTGATGGAGGATTACTCAACCGTCGGCTACTTCATGAACCAGCGATTCCACAGTACGGATCAGATCGCGGCTGAATTCGGCGACGCCCGCATTTTCGACGAATGGGTCAATCGGGATATGTCCAAAGTACGGGCTTATCCGCGCGGATTGGCTGTGCATTATCTGGTCGGCAATCTGCCATTGGCTGCGATGTACAGCCTGCTCCGGGGGATACTGACCCGGAACGTCACCTTCGCCAAGCTCCCCGGCCGGGACCCGCTCAGCGCCCTTGCCCTGGCCCGCACAATGATCGAGGTGGATCCGGATCATCCAGTGACGCAGTCGTTGTCGCTGTGCTACTGGCCGCAGGGGGACGAGATGGGCAACCGCGTCCTACGTGCTGCCGACGCAGCGTGCGTGTGGGGCGGTGAAGCGGCTGTCAACCACGTCCGCCATCATGTCCCGGTCGACGCACCGGTCGCTGCCTTCGGCCCGAAGTGGAGCCTGGCGGCTGTCGATCTGGACGGTATCGATCCCATCGAGGCCGCTGATCGGCTGGCCGAGGACGTCTGCTTCTACGATCAGGAGGCCTGTTTCAGTACCCAGCGGGTCTTCGTGCGGGGTGATGCGGTTGCCTTTGCCGAAACCCTGGCCGGCTCTCTGGAACGTTTCGCGGGTCGATATCCCCTGGGATTTCAGCAACCGGATGCTCTGGCGCACCGTTCGGCGACCTTGTTGGAATGCGAGTTCCTGGGACTGGGAACTTTGCGTGGGGACGACTGGTCGATCATCATTGCCGGCGACGATCGCCCTTTTGTGCATCCCTTGACCCGTACAGTCTTGCTCGAACCCATCACCGACTGGGGCGAGTTGGCGCAGCACCTCGACTCAAGAACCCAGACACTGAGCGTTTTTCCGCCGAGTCTGGGTGAGCAGTGGCGCAATGACTGGGCCGCCGCGGGGGCGGATCGGATCGCCGATCTGGGGTGGGCAAGGCTGCCGCGGTCAGGTTGGACGCATGACGGCGGCTATGGCATGCACCCCCTGGTTCGGCTGGTGACGGCGGATCGACCCCGTGTGCAGTACGGCCCGCACTACCCGCGACCTGCCAGCCTGGAAGGTTGGCAGCGGGAATATTTCGCCGGACGCGACTGGCATGCGCCGCTCTGGTTCCAATTGGCCGGCAGTCCTTCAGGGATGGCCTCATGACCGGGGAGGTACAGACCTACGACCTACCAGGCCTTGCAGATGTGCACGTCCACCTGACCGATCTCGAAGACATCGGGGCGTTCCGAAGGGCCGGGGTGACAGCGGTCAGAGACCTGGGTGGCTCCCTGCAGGAGGTGAGAGCGCAAGCTGATCTGCCAGGGGCGCCGGCTGTCGTTTCGTTCGGCGGGGCCGTCGACGCGGCACCCGTGCAGGGCCCGCTGGCCGACCGCTTCGGCATGGTCGGCGTCCGGCACTTCGGCGAAGTGCTGCGTCAACTGGACCAGCTCGCTCGGGCGGGTTGTGCCGGAATGAAGCTCTACCAGGGCTTCCCGCCCGAATTGGTGGCACCGACGGTCCGGGCAGCGCACGACCGAGATCTGCGGGTCGCGCATCACATCGGTAGCGGCAGCCTCCCGGCGTTTCACAGATCTCCGCCCTTGATGGCTGTTCGCGCCGGCGTTGACTCCGTTGAGCACATCCATTCGTTCACGGCAGCACTGATAGAGCCCGACCAGCTCGCGGACATGGTGACGGACCCGATCGATACCGTGGGAGCCGCGTTCGGGCGGGTATTCCTCGCCTGGGCTCGCGTGGACCTCGACGGTCCGCGGGTGCGTGAGGTTGTCCGCACGGTGGTGGACAGTGGCACGGTGGTGGTGCCGACTCTGGCGCCGTTCGCAGCGATGGCAGACGATTCCACGGGCGGCGGACTTCTGGCGGCGTGGAGTCGAACCCGGGAGGTGCCGACAGACCTCGTCGCCGCCGGGCTTTCGGCAATGCTGGATTTCGTGGGCCAACTTCACGCAGCAGGCGGAAAGCTGGCGGTCGGTACTGATGCTGCCTCTGGGACGGGCATCAATCCCGGAAAGTCTTTCTGGAGGGAAATGGCGCTGCTTTTGGCGGCTGGATTGACTGCCCATGACGTCATCATGGCCGGCTCGCCCCGTGGGCACACCGCCGATCGCCTCGGACTGTCCGGCCGATATCATCCGGACAACCACCGCGTTTATCTCCAGGCACCGAATCTCGCCACCGCCATTCAACGACCAGAGATTCTTTTCACGCTGCCCTCCCGCCCGGCAATCCGGGTCGGCTAGATCGTGTCACCCGACGGCTTGAAGCCGTGCTCGTGCTCGTGCCGGTCGCACACCGCACACACGTGCGGGTCCCCCCCGCTCGGCTTGAAGCCGTGCTCTTCCCCACCGGACGCCGGGGCGTCGAGCTCAGTCCGCCGGGGATCCACCACCAGATCAGTGGTTAAAGGATCTGAGACCGTCCGCTCCGCCCCTGCGTCGAGGAACCCGGCTGCGGAAGGCACAATGCCAGCTTGATCGGAGTTATCCGATGGCTTGAATGGATGTGGCTCATCCGATGGCTTGAATGGGTGCCCCATGTCATCCTCGTTCCGTCGCAGTCTTCTCTGCAACCCCGGCCAGCTGCGCAGCCTGGGTGCGGTTCTTGACGCGGAGCTTATCAAGGATGCGGGACACGTGCACATCGACTGTGCGTTCTGATATGAACAACATCTTCGCTATCTCGGAGTTGGTCTCACCGAGCTGCAGTCGAGCGAGAACTTCCACCTCTCGCCTGGTCAGTTTTGTCAACGGACCTAGGCCCTTTCTGTCCTCGGCCCGAGGCAGCGAAGAGGTAACCCCACCGAGAGCCGCGAGCTGATGTATCCGCTCCGCCAAAGGATGGGCCCGCAGATCTGCGCATATGTCGAAAGCAGTGGCCAGCTCGACTGCGGCCCGGCGTCTTGACAGCGTCTTCAAGCTGCAGACGGCGGCTCGCCAGCGGCCGTACGCCTCGCGGAAGGGCTCTTTGATCTGGCACGCCAAGTCGACGTATGCGGCCCAGGACTCCGCCGAGTCGGTTCCAGTGGCCCTCGCCCCCTCCACGATGCACAACTGGTAGAGCAACCGCTCACGCGCGGACTTTGTCGGATTCGGCTCCGGCGACCTCTCGATCAATCCGATCCACTCCGAAAGGTCTGTACCCCATGTCCAGGGTAGGTCTGTTGCGCCTTCGCCGAGATCGGCGAGGGCCCGCAGGCCGATGCTGACGGCCGCCAAGAGTTCCTCATCGCTTCCTGTGCTTCGGAACTGCTCAATGGCCGGCCGGACAACTTCGATTGATTCAGCCGGCTGTAGGTCCCAGAGCAACCGTTCGGCCTTCATCGGCCAAACTGTGCATAGTGCGTAGCTGTCGTTGTCACACAGTCGTTCAGCAACTTCCAGGTGTTCGTCGGCATTGGCAAACCGGCCGCGATAGGTCGAGATCTCGGCCTGCTGCACGTGCAGGTCGATGTGTACACCGCCCACGGCGATTTCCTCCAAGGCGTTGGAGATGGTCGCTTCCGCTTCATCCCAGCGACCCAGTGCCAATAGCGCAGAAACGTGATTGACGGCGACTGTGGAGTTCGCCAGAACGCTCAATCCGTATCTACTGCAAACTTTGACGGCTTCATCGGCCATGGACACTATCGTCTCGTAGCGGCCGGAGTTCCCAAGAACATACATCAGGTTGGCGAAGCATCTGACGATTAATTCCACGTCATCGGCCTGTATTGCCAGCGCCAGGCAGCGCCTCAGTTCACGCTCGGCATCGGCCGCCCGGCCGAATGTCGCCTCGCCGACGGCTAGTGTGATGAGTGCACTCAAGCCGACAGAGCCGATCAATGCAGGGACATTTTCCAGTACGAGCAGCGCCGTGTGTGCCGCGTCCATGGCCGCAGTCATCTGACCGGTGGACATCAAACCGCGCGCCAACGACGAAAGGATACTCGCCCGAAGAGCGTAATCGCTGGATTTCGCTGCAGCGGCGGCGGCCTCTTGGAAAGCCTCGAGCGCGCCCGTTACATTACCCGTCGCCCAAAGGGTCTGTCCCTGCTCGCTCCGGACCAGGGTGAAATCGACGCTGGTCACAGCTTTCGCGTTCGCTTCGTCGAGTGCCCTCAGCGACTCTTCGAATAACCCACTCCGGCGGGCTGCCACCGCCGACTCCACGAGGATCGCTACAATCGAGTCGGGTGTGTCATCTGTCGGGGCCATCCGTGTCGCCATGCTGATCAGGCGAAATGCCTCGGCGTTGGCCCATATGGCCGCAGCATGACGACCCCCGGCCAGGAGATGCGGGTAGGCGTCTCCTATTCGACCCGATTCGAAGAGATGTATTCCGAGGGCCCCTGCGCGGGCCGGATCCCGCCTGTCCAGTAGCAGGTCGGCTGCGATACCGTGCGCCCAGTTTCGCTCCCAAGGCAAGGCGTCGGATTCAACTGCTTCCCGCAGCAGTGCATGGCGAAACGTCAGTCGGCCACCTCGGGTTTCCAGGAAGCGCTTCACCCGCAAGCGCCGCAAGGCCCCCGAAAGCTCGTCGTCCGACATTCCGAGGGCACTTTGCATCCTCGGCAGGTCTTGAATTTCCTCGCAAATGGCGAGGAGTATGAGAATTTTGCGATCCGCAGCAGACAGATCATCAAGCCCGGTGAGTAATGAAACATTGGGGACACCGCTATTGGCTGTGGTCAGATGCATGGCGAGCTGAATCGCACGGAACGGGTTACCCCTCGACATGGCTCCTATGTCGACTGTGTGTCGCCCTTCTGACGCTCGTGGCAACCCTTCCTGCCGTGCGACAATTTGCCTTATCACTTCGGATGGCAGCGGGGTCAGCTCAAGGACCTTGGCTCGCGGCGCCCTCACCATCTCGGCCAGTTGCCCGTCGGAATCGGTGATGAGCATGGCGGAGTCGGTTCGCACAGTCAGGGCGATGACGACCGGGATCTGCCACATCCGGTGAGTAAGGTGAAGCAGGACGTCGGATGTCGCCGGATCAGCCCATTGCACGTCTTCGAATGCCAGCAGCAGCGGCCGCGTGGCCGTGGCGCAGCGCACAACCTCCGCCACCGCGGCGAACAGTCTCGTTGCCGTCAGGTTGCCGGAATGTGTGGCGTTGTCGGAGTGCAGTAGGAGGTTGATGGCTCCCAGGACCTCGTGGGTCAAGGTGTCACGGGACACGGTGGAGGAAAGCAGTTCTGCCACCATATCCACGATCGGTCCGTAAACCAGCTGAGTGGTCCGCAGCGGCGATGCAGCACCAACTGCCACACCGAACTGAGCCGCCTGGGCGTATGCCATCACGGCATCCAACAATGCTGTTTTGCCGATGCCGGCTTCGCCGCAGATGATGACTGTTTTCGGCATTCCGTCTCGTTTGGCCTGGTCCAATACCCCATGAATTGCTCTCAGTTCGTACTCGCGTCCGAGCAGACCCGGTGTGAGAAGCGACTCGGCGCCTTCCGTCGGCCGCCCGTCGGCTGACATATGCCCCTCCGTACCGGACGCCAGGTCGTTGGCGAGTCGCCCAGACCGCCTCCGTCGATGGTAGGTCGTCGGGTCGCTGCGACACAGCGCCGGTGTCGGCGCGGAGGTCGGCGGCCTCGGTGGCCGATCTAGGTGGCCGGCTGAGCATCACGGAAATCTGCGGTGCATTCGTCCGACAGCTTCAGCCGGTGACGACGAGGGCGGCGTATCTGGTCACCACAGCGTTGGCCATGATGGTGACCGAATGTCGGGCACCGCGGGCGACGGTGCGGGTGCGGATGGTGAATGACGCGCTGGTCCGTCCCGCCGGGATGATCAGGGTCGTCGGAACGGTGGCCGAGGTGGAGGCGTCGCCGGGCCGCGGCGCTCGCCCGGTACCGCCGTCGGCGGCGGCCAGACCGGTGAGCCTGTCGGTCGGGACGGCGGCCTGCAGGGTGACGGTGCCGCGGCTGGGTTGGCCGCCGGTGACCGTGGCGGGTTGCAGGGTCAGGCCGGCCAGGATGCCGGCGACCGCGGTGGGGTGATGATGAGCACCGCCGTGGGGGCGCTGCCCGCTTCGGCGGCCTGGATTTCGGAGTGGCGGTCGGGAACGGCCTCGTGTTGGCGACCGCGGAAATCGGGAAGGTGGCCGATGGCTGGTTCTCGGCGATCGTCACGTTCGCCAGAACCGTGGCGAACTCGGGTGCCTCGCTGGACAGGTTGACGGTCACCTCTCCGGCCAGCGCGGGTGAGAAAGACGGTGCCGGTGGCGCTTCGGGCAGCCTGGATGCAGCGTTCCGACCCGGGGCGGGAAGCTCTCGACGGTGGTGGACACGGTGGTCCCGGCGTAGAGGGCGTGCAACCCAACGGTGCGCGGCTGGAACGGACCGGCGATGGCGGTGGTGGAGACGTCGAAGGAGACGGACAACGCAACGGCCGCGACAGTGACCGTCGCTGGAACCGGAGTGTCGTCCATCCCCTTCGTGCCCGGGGTCGAGCCGGCGGAACGCGACCCACCCGTCGGTGCGACCCGTCAGGTTGCGGTACACCCCCCGCCAGGCTGCCCGCCCCGGCGGCGATGATCTGGTTCACGCCGAACTCGGGCTGGTCGTGGAGATAGCAGCGAAACAGCGTGGTGCAGCCGGTGACGACATCGGGTGAGAGGTCGTCCGGGTTGTAGTCCACGAAGTTGGGCCGATTGCTGTTCAACCACATCGGGGGACGTCGAAGCGGTTCGGCGCGGTGGTGGCCAGACCGTTCCCGAGCAGGAATCGCAGCGCCAGGAATCGGGACAGCGCCTCGCCCTTGCTGCCCTCGTCCGATCCGGTGAAGGTGGTGCTGCCGAGCCAGCCGTGCTGCTGGGAGCCATGAACACCTCCGCGACTTCCGACACCCGCAGATGCCGCAGCCGCATCAGGCTCGTCTGCATGGTGTCCGGGTCCAACGCGTGCGTTCTGCCGCTCGGGGCCGGACCCGTGGCTAGCGGCCACGCAGACCCAAAGGGTTGCCGTCGGCGTCGGCGAGCACGCAGATTCTCGACCCTGGGGCGACTTCGAGCGGCGCGCTCCGCTCGGTGGCACCGGCGGCGAGCAGGGTGGTGCGCGTCGCGTCGAGATCCTCGACGTCGGCGTAGGCGACCGGCCCGCCGCTGCCGCCACCCGGGTTCAAGCCGACCTCGAACCCGTCGACGTTGTAGCCGACGTAGTACGGCGAATCAGTGTGTGGGGCGCCGAGCAGGGCCGTGTAGACGGCCTTGGCGGCGTCGAGGTCGGACACCGGGATCACCAGGCTGCGGATGGTGGGGGTCATGTGCGTCTCCTTCGGGGTGCGGCGGTCACATCTGCGACCGCACTTTCGTCAACGGGATGTCGATCAGATGACGGATCAATCGAGCAGAATGTGACAGCAATGGACGAGGAAACCTTAGTTTTCGAAGAGCAGCGGACTCACCTGCGGGCGGTTGCCTACCGGCTGCTGGGTTCGGTGCACGAGGCGGACGACGCCGTCCAGGAAGCCTGGCTGCGCCTCGAGCGCAGCGACGCCTCCGACATCGACAACCTGCCCGCCTGGCTGACCACCGTGGTGTCGCGCGTCTGCCTGGACCAGCTGCGGTCGCGAGCCTCCAGGCGGGAGAATCTCGGCGCGGCCGTGCACGGCGATGGGATGCCCTCGCCGACCGACCCACCGGACGATCTGGCCGCCGACCCCGCCGTCGAGGCAGAGCACGCCGACGCGGTCGGGCAGGCGCTGATGGTGGTGCTCGACGCTCTCGCCCCCGCCGAGCGACTGGCCTTCTGCCTGCACGATCTCTTCGGGCTGTCCTTTGACGAGATCGCCCCGACGCTCGGCCGGAGCAGCGCCGCCTGCCGGCAGCTGGCCAGTCGGGCCCGGCGGCGGGTGCGCGGGCAGGGTGGGGCGGTCGAGGTCGACCGGGCCCGGCAGCGCGAAATGGTCGCGGCGTTTCTTGACGCCTCGCGCAATGGCAGGTTCGACCGCCTGTTGGCGCTGCTGCATCCCGAGGCGGTGGTGTCGTCCGATCCGGCCGCGGCGGCGATGGGATCGCCGGCCCTTATTTCCGGGAAAGAGGAGGTCGCCAAGTTCTTTTCCGGGCGTGCGAAGGCCGCCCGTCTCACCGATCTCGACGGGTTCGCCGCGGCAAAGTGGTCCCTTCGCGGCGAGACCAAGGTGGTCTTCGCGTTCACCGTCGAGAACGGCCTGATTAGTGAGATCGAGCTGCTCGCAGGCGATCTTGAGCGACTCGACCTGGCCGCTGATCCAACGCGCGCCACTGCGCGGCCTCGCCGGGAATGAACGTCAAGGTTGATCTCGCTCGCAGCGGGCTTTCAGACCGTCTGTTTCCATCTGGAGGTATCGCCGGGTGATCGATGCGCTGACGGCTGTGATCAAGGGTGCCAGTAATCCCTGATGCTCGAGTTCCGCCGTGACGACGCAGCCGCCCGCCTCGGATCGGATGCGGTGGCGGGCAACGGTGATCAACCCGGCCCTGCGCGATTCCCAGGTGAAGGATTCACCTGGAACCATCTCTGTGACGGTCCATTCGACTGCCGGCAGGCGCGGTTGCCGCACCCTGGTCCGCGCGCCGACCCGCACAGCGCCCGCGTCCAGGCGGTGCACCTCACTCATCGACGCAGTCCACGACGGCCAGTTCTCGACGTCGACATACACGTCGAAAACCTCCTGCGCCGGTCGCGCAATGCGGGCCTCACGGGAAAATAGGCGTCGCTTACCCATCGAGTCTGGCCCCTTCTGTCGGGAGGACTCAACCTGTAGACCAATCGTCTCCTTGAATGGACTGATCGGTCAATGGGCGCGATCTGTCAGAAAGCCGGCAGCAAGAGCGCCTTTGTGCCGAAGGCAGGCAGGACGATCTTGGCGGCAGACCGGCCCGCCCGCGATTCGAAATGTACCGTCTCGCCACCCAGGCCGTCGGCCGCGACCACCCCATTGTGGGTCGGATCAGGAAGATCGAGTCGACAATCGATAGTCGTTGCCTCGCCGCCCAGATTCACCAGGACGACGGCGGATCCAGCGGACCCGCGTCTGACGACGGCGTACACGTTCACGTCATCGACGCTCACCGCGGCATGGTCCGAAACGCCGTCGCTGAATTCCGGTCGACGGGCCCGCAGGGTATTGACTGCGAGCACCTGCTTCTCGATGTCCTGTTCGCCGCCGACGAATGTCATGTAGGGCCCGCCGCTCAGAGCGAAAAGGGTCATCCACGCCGCCGCCGCCGGTGCTCCGTAGACGTCGCGGCGCCATTTGCTGCCGGGCAGCGGCCACCAGAACGTGTCATGGGAATCGATGTGGTGGGCGGTGAGTGCGCCGGCCGGCAGGGCTGCGTCGCGTTCGGCGAGCCAACGGCCGACCTCGGCGGCGGTCCGTACACCTTGCCGATCCGGCCCTCCCGGCTCCATCACGGAGGTGATGAGCCATTGTTCGTCGTAGTTGTAGTTCAGGTCCATGGATTCCCGGAGCAGTACCCCGGACGGTTCGGTATACATCAGCGATTCCGGTTTGAGCGCTTTGAGTTCTTTGCGCAGTTGCCGGAACAACGGCAGGCAGCCCAGCAACGAGACGCCGGCGTTGGTGCGGGTGCGCGGGGACCAGTTGTGGAAGTAGTTGTAGGTCGGCGCGTCGAAGCGGAAGCCGTCGACATCGAGTACCCGGACCAGGTGCAGGCAGGCGTCGATGAAATATCGTTGCCAACCGGGATGCGCAACGTCGAACGACTTCGTATAGACGCCGGTGATATTGCCCGCCGAGTCCCGGCAGAACCACTCGGGATGGGTGTCGATCAGCGGGTGGTGCTCGGGTGATCCGCCGATCCAGTACTGCTCGAAATCGATGATGTGACGACTCCAGGAGATCAGGTAGGAGTCGCCGGCCGAAAGATCGACGGAGAACGAGTCCGGCGTGGCCTCGCCGAGTCGGTCGGCGAACGGCCCGGTCCGGACGGATTGAACCGCCTGCCGCATCGACTCCTTGTCGATGACTCCGTGCAGCAGGATGTCCAGGATCACGTGCATGCCGCGGGCGTGCGCCGTCGCCACGATCTGACCCAGGTCGGCTTCGTTGCCGTAACTGGTGGTGATATCGGCGTAGTCGTGGACGTTGTACGACGGATATGGCTGGCGGGGCATGATCTGGAGGGTGTTGTAGCCGAGATCCTGGATGCGACCCAGATCTGCCAGCAGGTCCTTTGCCTCCGGGTAGGGCGAATAACGCCAATCCCCGTTGAAGACAGAGAATCCGATCTGGACTTCGAAGATGCTGGCCTGCCGCACCCAGGCCGGGGCGGAGTCGGGTGTCGACATGCCGAGAGTGTCGAGCCAGACGGGAATTTCGGAGAGGAGCGACGCATAGGGCGTCGGCTGGAGATCCAGGTAGATCGCCGAAGCAAGCAGCGGGGCCGCGGTTCCCGGTTGACCAGCGACGTCGCTCTGCCAGGTCACCAGAATGCCGGACGGGGTCGGGGAGAGGGTGATTTCACCGATCTCTGTTTTCGACAGTGGCCAGAGCACCAGTGATGTCTCGGTGGTGACCTGCTCCGCGACGATCATTCCGGTCGAGCCGCGCAGTCCGCCGGCCGGGGACACCCCGGTCGGTTGGGTCAGCGACTTCAGGGGCAGATCCGCTCTCAGGGCATTACCGGGGGCATGGATCCGCCATTGGTCGGGATCCTCCAGCGTCGCAGCCAACTCGATGTGCACGTTCCGGGCGACGCAATGTTCGTTCAGAGCCGCCACCTCGACGCTGACGGCCAGCAGCGGATGGGAAGCGCGGAACTCGTAGCGCCAGGTCAATTGCCAGTCCGCCGGCGCCGTTGTGTGCGCCGATATCCGGTAGGTCCGGCTTTCCAGCGCAATGCTGGTCGCCACCTCGGCGGCAGCGTCAGGCCCCCCAGGGATGTCACCGGTGACCTCCCGGGTGCCGTCCGCGGTGCCATCTCCGGTGACGTCGACGGTGCCGTCCGCGGTGACGTCGACGGTGTCGTGGTATTCGAGGCCGCCGGTCGGCGAACGATGTTCCGTCCCGCCACTGATGACGTGGACGGCTGCGCGGAGCCCGACCGATCGCTCCGGATCACTCTCCCGCCACAGTTCCACCGGCCCACCGGTTCTCGGATCTACCGAAAGACGCAGGTCGGAGAACTCAGATGCCAGAACGGTCAGCCTGTCCCGGTCGACAGTCATCGTGGAGCCTTTCGGAGAGGTGGGTACGCCTGGCAGGTCGGGTCGGCGCATGTAACGATTGTGTACCGGACAGACTGGTAAGACCGCAACCCTTGACCCGGCTTCGTGACCTTCCTATATTGGCCAGACCGGTCAGCCCACAGCGGGCGGCCACCCCATCAGCCCTCGAGGGGATTTCATGTTCACACTGCGCGCGCCCGCACCACACGCATCAGGCCGCATCTCGAGGCGGCCGGGGTCCACCCTGCTCATTGCCGCGATCAGCGTCGGAGCAGTGACGCTGTCGGCCTGCGCTCCGGGGAGCACTGCCTCGACCGGCTCATCCTCGGCCGCGATCGCCACCACGGTTCCCTCGGCCGACAAGATCGATCTGACGATGAGTCATTTCGAGAACGGCGGCAATTCGGACGCGATCAACACCCTGATCAAGAAGTATCAGGAGATCCACCCCAACGTCACCATCAAGGCCACCTACACCTCGTTCACCGACTATGGGAAGAGCATCAAGCTCACGATGTCCTCGGACACTCCGCCGGACATCGCGGAGGTCGGCCAGGCCTATGTCATGCAGGGACCGCTGGTCAAAGCCGGACTGCTCAAACCGCTCGACGCCTACGCCCAGGCCTATGGCTGGGACACCCGGTTCAAATCGGGCCTATTGGCCCAATCCCGGTTCCAGCCGGACGCCAAATCCTTCGGCAGCGGCAACCTCTACGGTCTCGCTCTGGGCGGGAACATGGTTGGCATCTACTACAACAAGGCAACGCTGGCCAAGCTCGGCATTACGATCCCGTTCGCGGACCAGGCCGCTCTCGACGCCGCACTCGCCAAGGTGAAGAGCGCGGGTCAGGTGCCCATCGAACTGGGCAACTCGGAGCAGTGGCCGGGTAATCACGTGCTCTCCAGCCTGATCGCGCAGGATGCGCCGATCGATCAACAACTGAACTGGATCTACGGCAAGAGTGGCGCGACCTTCTCCAACGACGGAGTGAAGAAGGCGACGGAAAAAATGGCCTCCTGGGCCAAGAGCGGGTATTTCGACCCGTCCGCCAATGGAAATACCAACGACGATGCGATTGCCCGCTTCGCCAAGGGCACCGGTGCTTTGATGATCTCGGGCAACTGGTCGCTGGCCAATCTGGCCAAGAAAATGGGCGACAACGTCGGGTTCACAGCGATGCCGCCGGCGAAGGCGGGCGACCCGGCCCGCGCCACCGGGGCCACCACTTCACCATTCGCTGTCTCGGCCAAGTCCAAACACCCGGACGTCGCGGCCAACTTCATCGACTTCATGACCCGGCCCGAAGCTGCTGCGACGTTGTCGGCCGGTGGATACGCCCCGGTCGCGCCGGCGGGCCAAGCCGCCGCACCAGTGAGTGCGCTGCAGAAACAGTTCAACGACGTCTGGAGCAAGGTCCTGGCCGACGACGGTCTCTGCCTGTACCTGGACTGGGCGACCACCAGCATGGGCGACACTCTGTTCCCGGCGGTCCAGGAACTGATCGCCAGCAAGACCGATCCCGGCGCGCTCATCACGGCGGTGCAGGCCGACTGGACCAAGGCGCACTCCTGATCGGCCACAACCGGTCCCCTGATCGAGGTCCCATCAGCTGGTCCCCCGGTTCAACGAGAGGCTCGGTATGCAGAAGGGCGTGACGACCGAGAAGTCGCAGCCACCGGGCGGCTTCCGGGATGCCGGGGCCGGCCGTTCGGGCACTGCCGGGCGGGGTTCGCCGGGGGAGTCCCGCCTCATTCCCTACCTGTATATCGCCCCGGCGTTCGTGATTTTCGCATTGTTCGTGTTGGTGCCGCTCGGCCACACCGTCTGGCTTTCACTGTTCAAGTGGGATGGCGTTTCAGCGGGGGAATGGGCCGGCCTCAAGAACTACGTCTCCGAGTTGCAGGACCCGGCGCTGCGGCTGGCCCTGACCCACTCGATGGTATTTGTGGTGACCTTCTGCCTGATACCGGTAGCCCTGGGGCTGATCCTGGCGGCGTTACTGAGTCGTCGCAAGATCTGGGGAATGACCGTATTCCGGACGATTCTCTTTCTGCCGCAGGTAGTTGCCATGGTGGTCGTCGGAGTGGCGTGGCGCTGGATGTACGCCGACGGCGGCACCGTGAACCAGGTCCTGCAGATCTTCGGCATCTCGGCGAACACCGCCTGGCTGGGCGACTTCAACTGGGCTCTACCGCTCATCGGTCTGGTCGGAACCTGGGTGATGTTCGGATTGTGCATGGTTCTGTTCCTGGCCGGGGTCGGCAAGATCGACACCGAACTCTATGACGCCGCCAGGGTCGACGGCGCCGGACCGGTCAGGGAATTCTTCACCGTGACGCTCCCGGGATTGCGCCAGGAACTCTCCGTCGCCCTGACGATCACCGTCATCGCGGCCCTCCGCAGCTTCGATCTGGTGTACGTCACCACGGGCGGCGGCCCGGGCAAGTCCACGATCGTCCCCGGCACCGAGATCTATCGGCTCGCCTTTCGCGACGGCGAGGTCGGCGCGGCCTGCGCGGTGGCGGTATTGCTCAGCATTCTCATTTTCCTGATCGTGCTCGTGATCACCCGGCTGTTGCGGGAGGACGGATGATGCCGGTTCGGGGCAGCTTCGGCCGGATCGGGTCGTATGCCTTTCTGATGGCACTTTCCGTGCTGGTACTGCTGCCGATACTGTCGATTTTATCCGTGGCTCTGCAGCCGTCGGGCACCCCGGTGACCGGGCTCGCTTGGCCCGAACACCCACAGTGGTCGAATTTCACGCGTGCCTGGACGGCCGGTTCTTTCTCGACCCTGATCCGATCGTCGTTCATCGTCGCCGTATGCGTGGTTCCTACGGCGACCATATTGTCGGTGCTGTCCGGATACGCGTTCGGCGTCATGAAGTTCAGGTTTTCGAATGTGCTGTTCTATTTGATGCTCATCGGTATTGTGATGCCTTTCGAGGCCACCATCGTGCCGCTGTACTACGACCTGCGCAGCATCCACCTCACCGACAACTACCTGGGGGTGATCCTCCCTGAGATCGCCCTCTCGGTCTCGTTCGGCACGTTCTGGATGCGCGCGTTCTTCCTCTCCACGCCAAAGGTTCTCATCGAAGCGGCGCGGATCGACGGTGCCAACTCGATGACGGTTCTGATCAAGGTGCTGCTGCCGCTGGCCCGGCCGGCAATCACCACCTTGTCGGTGCTGTTCTTCATCTGGAGTTGGAATGAGTTCCTGCTGTCGTTGGTGATGTTGCAGAGCCCGAACCTGCGAACCGCGCCGGCCGGTCTGGGTCTGTTCGTCGGCCAGCGCTCCACCGACATCCCCGGGCTTTCGGCCGGTGCCCTGATGATCGTCGCACCTGTCATCGTCGTGTACGTCGCGCTGCAGCGGAAGGTGATTTCGGGAATGCTGCAGGGAGCGGTGAAGGGATAGCCGCGGTTCAACCGGTGCGCAGCGGTGTGCCGGCGTCCAGTCCCCGGGCGGAGAGGACCTCGGACAACGGTCGGTCCAGGTCGCTCCCGTAGAGGGTCAGGGCCAGTTCGATGTGTTCGGTCATCGCAGTCCGCGCCCTCACCGGATCGTGCTCCCGGATGGCCTCGGCAATTTTCACGTGCATCGGATCGCCGAGCAGTCGCACCTTCTGGTCGCTGTGGCTGCGGAGCATCAGCGAATGAACCTGGGTCCGAATCGAACCGAACATCAGGGCGATGACGGGATTGCCGGAAGCGAGCGCAACCGCCTCGTGGAACAGCAGGTCGGTGCGGGCCCGCTCGGCCAGCTCGGTGGCTCTCTCGTGCGCCTGGAGGGTGACGAAGATGGCCTCGACATCGTCGGTACTGGCATTGGACGCGGCCAACTCCGCTCCGCCGCATTCGAGCATCACCCGGGCGGCGACCAGATGCCTGGCGGTGATGCCGGCGCGAGCCGCCACCCGATTCAGCGACTGGGACAACTCGTCGGTGGCGACCGCCCGGACGAAAGACCCGCGTCCGGCGAACACGTCGATGTATCCGCGTTCCAGCAAACCGGCCAGGGCCTCCCGGATGACCGGCCGACTGACGGCGTACCGGCTGCAGAGTTCCCGCTCGGAGGGAAGTTTCTCGCCCACCATGAATTCTCCGCGGAGAATCCGGTCTTCCAGGTGGGAAACCACTTCGTTCTTGGTACGGAACGGGCCCGATGCCACCAGCGCCTGGTCGGTCATCTCTCTCCTTTGTGAGCGCGGTCTTACCTGAGATTAGACCTGGCCCGGCTCGGGGTTAGTCAAAGGCGTAGAGCGAGGCGCCGCCGTCGACCAGCAGGGTGGACCCGGTCATGTACTCGGCGCCGGCAGAACACAGAAAGCTGAACGCATCGGCCACCTGATCCGGGGTCTGCAGTTCGCCGAGCGGCACCACGCGGGCGGCCCTGGCCGCGTACTGCGGTTCGGTGTCCAGCTGCATCTTCGCCAGTCCGGCCCGGACGATCCCCGGCGCGACGACGTTCGCCCGGATCCGGTGGACAGCCAGTTCTCGGGCCGCCTGCCGGGCAACCATCTGCAATGCCGCTTTGGTCGCCACGTAGGCGGTGATCTCGGGCCACGGCACGTCTGCGACCCAGGAGCCGGTGAACAGCAACAGACCCGGCACTGATTCGGCGACGAACCTTCGGGCGGCGAACTGTGCCGCCAGGAACGCCCCGGTGAGGTTGACATCCAGGTGTCGCTGCCACTGCTCGACCGTGATATCCAGGAACGGCGCGGCAGCGACCGTACCCGCATTTGCGATCAGCGTGTCCAGGCCCGGTATTGAATTCACGGCCGCATCGAGCCGGCCATGGTCGGTGATATCGGCCTGCACGTAGCTCAATCGGGAACGCAGCACGGCGTCGTCGGCCGCCAGGGCGTCCAGCCGGTGGTTCCCCGCGGCCACGTCGAACAGATCCAGCACCGCTACCCGGTGGCCGTCGAGGGCGAGGCGCCGAGCGGTCGCCCGCCCGATATCACCCAGGCCGCCGGTGATCAGAATCGTTCGCGGAGCGGGCGCTGGAGCATCCGGTTTCATCGCAGACCTCTTCCGGCGGGGAGATGGACAGGCCTGATAGCTTAGACGGTATTACTGGCCTTACCAGCCTAGTCGCTTGAGGGAGATCCCGTGCGCGTCATCGAGCTGACCACTTTCCGGACGCCGATCCAGCCCAATGTCTGCCTGGTCCGCCTGCGCACCGACACGGGCATGGAGGCGGTCGGTGAGTCCTTCTGGGGAGCGCCGGCGGTCGAGGCCTATCTGCACGAGACGGCGGCGCCGGTCCTGGCGGCGGTCGGTACGGCGGCGCCCGCCGCGGTCGGCGCCGCGCTGCGGCCCTATGTCGGCTTCAGCGGCTCGGGTGCGGAGATGCGCGGCAACGGGGCCATCGACATCGCGCTGTGGGACCTGCTGGGACAGGTTTCGCAGCAACCGATCTCCACCTTGCTGGGGGGGCCGGTCGCCGATCGGATGCGGGTCTACAACACCTGCGCCGGATATGAGTACGTGAAACACGAGGGCCGGCAGACGTCGTCGAACTGGGGACTTCCGCCTGCCTCCGCGCCGGCGCGACCGTACGAGGATCTGGAGGGTTTCCTCACCCGCCCCGCGCAACTGACCCGATCGCTGCTGGACGAGGGATACACCGCGATGAAGGTGTGGCCGTTCGATGCCGCTGCGGAAGAGTCGCGCGGGCAGGACATCTCGCCCGCCGCACTGCGGGCGGGGATGGCAATCCTCGAGGCCATCCGGACAGAGGCCGGCGACCGGATGGACATCCTCGTCGAGATGCACAGCCTCTGGTCCCTCAAGGCCGCCACCAAGATCCTGCGGGCCATCGACGACATCTCCCCGTTCTGGGTGGAGGACCCCATCAGGGCGGATTCCGTCGAGGGTTACCGAAGGCTTCGCGAACGGGTCACCGTGCCACTCGCCGCTGGGGAGGCATTGAGCGGGACCAGAGGTTTCCGGCCACTGTTCGACGTCGGAGCTCTGGACGTGGCGATCGTGGACATCGGCTGGACCGGTGGAATCACCGAGGCGGTGAAGATCGCCTCCCTCGCCGACATCTACGGGGTGTCGTTCGCCCCCCACGACTGCACCGGTCCGGTGTCATTCGCCGTCTGTACCCAGGTGGTCAGCAGCCAGGTCAACGGCCTCGTCGCCGAGAATGTCCGCGCCTTCCAGGCAAGTTGGTACTCCGAGGTCGTCGAGGGCCTTCCGGAGGTCAAGGACGGCGCCGTCGAGATCGGGACCAAACCTGGACTGGGCGTCCACATCCGGCAGGAATTCATCGACCTGCCCGACACTGCCGCCCGCACCACCATTCTCGACGATTTCCGGTGACCGGCCGGCCTTTTCCGTCGCAGCCCGCCTCTCCGGCCCGGTCTGCGCAGAGTGTCGAGGCGGAGCTGCGGAACCATCGGGTCCTGCCGATCGTCACCATCGACGATCCGGCGGCGGCACTGGCGTCGATCGACGCGCTGACATCGGGCGGACTCCCGTGCGCCGAGATCACCCTACGGACACCCGGAGCACTGGCCGCCCTGTCCGAGATCGCCATGCACCGATGCGTTCTCATCGGAGCCGGGACGGTGATCTCGGTGCCGGACGCCGATCTCGCGATGGACGCCGGGGCCCAATTTCTGGTCAGCCCCGGTGTGTCGGAGCCGGTGATCCGTCGGTGCGCCGAAAGGGGCGTCCTGATCATTCCGGGGGTGGTGACGCCGACCGATGTGATGCAATGCCTTTCGCTCGGCGTGACACTCATGAAATTGTTCCCGGCCGCCGCGGCCGGCGGTGCGGCGCTGCTGGACGCGTTGAGCGCGCCCTTTCCGCGGGTGCGATTCCTGCCCACCGGCGGCATCAACCTCACCACGGCGAAGGATTATCTGGCGCGGCCTTCGGTCGTTGCGGTCGGCGGGAGCTGGATGATTCCGCGCGGCGATTTGGCAGCCTGTCGATTCGACGTCGTGACAGCGCTGACCGCCGAGACGGTCCGGGTGCTCGGCAGTGGTGCCCCTGAATTCCGGTCAGCCCGGTGACGGCCGGGTCGACGCCTGTTCGCACACCACAGACATCTGTCGACGAAGGGAGGGGCAGTGAACCCGACGGGCACTGAGCCGCTGGGCAGTGAACCACCGGGCCGGCCCCGCAACGCCGTGGTCGTCGGGGGCGCCGGACATATCGGGTCAGCGATTGCCCGCCGGCTGGCCCTGGACGGGTTCCGGGTAACGGCACTGGACCTCGCGGCTGACGCCGACCAGCAATCCGGCGAGGCGTCCGTGATCCGCTGCGATGTCTCCGATCCCCACTCGGTGAGAACAGCGTTCGCGCAATTCGCTTCGGGCGCAACGGAGTTGGACGCGCTGGTCACAGCCCAGGGGGCGCTGCGCGAGGGGCCGATCGACAGCTTCGCCAGCGATGACTGGGATCTCGTACACAACGTCAACGTACGCGGTACCTACCTGAGCATCCAGGCGGCGATGCCGCTGCTCCGGGCCGGCGTGGCGCCGGCGGTGGTCACCCTCTCCTCGGTCTCGGCCTATGTCGGCTCCACCGGCGGTTTCGCCTACACCGCCAGCAAGGGAGCCGTCTGCAGCCTGACGATGGCCCTGGCCCAGGAGTTGTCGGCCGACGGAATCCGCATCAACACCGTGTGTCCCGGCTGGGTCGACGGCGGGTTCACCGCCCAGGCCCTACAGGCATCGAACGACCCGGATGCGCTGCTGCGCAAAGCCGCTTCGGCGCATTTGTTGGGCCGGATGGCGCGTGCGGACGAGGTCGCCGATGCGGTGGCATTTCTGGCTTCGGACCAGGCTCGGTTCATCACCGGGACCCAGCTATTCGTGGACGGCGGATTCATGGTGAATAGGTGAGCGTTCCCGACAGCCCGTCCCCGGGAGGCCTTTTCACGGTCGGCGAGTCATTGGCGCTGCTCGTCGCTCCACGCGGCCGGCTGGCCCAGCAATCCGCACTGGCACTGCGGGTCGGCGGCGCCGAATCCAATGTGGCCATCGCGGTGGCCCGCCTCGGCGCAGCGGCGACCTGGTGCGGCCGGATCGGTGACGACGGCTTTGGGGAACTGGTCCTCACCACCCTGCGCGGCCAGGGTGTCCTGGTCCGGTCGATCCCCGACTCGGTGTCGACCAGTCTGATGGTCAAGGAGCAGCGGTCGGCCGCGGTGACCCGGGTGACCTATTACCGCGCGTCCGGCCCGGGTTCCCGGCTGCGACCCGCGGATCTGCCGGAGCGGGACATCGTCGCAGCGGGGGTCCTGCACCTGACGGGGATCACCCCGGCGCTGAGCAACTCGGCTTTGGAGACCGTCCACGCGGCCATCGACATCGCTCTCGCCCACCGGGTTCCGGTCTCCTTCGACGTCAACTACCGCTCTGCCCTCTGGCCCGCCGACACGGCCAGGAATGTTCTGCTCGACATCGTCCGCCGGGTGCAGGTGGTGTTCGCCGGCGAGGATGAAGCCGCACTACTGCTGGGTGAGGTGGCACACCCGTCCGAGGCGGCGAGGGGGATTGCCGAATTCGGTGCGAGCGAAGTGCTGATCAAACGCGGCGCCCACGGTGTGCTCGCCTGGGACGGGGCAGTGGAAAGAGATATGCGCGCCGTGCCCGTCATCGCGATGGACCCGGTCGGCGCCGGGGATGCCTTCGCCGCCGGATATCTGGCCGAGAAGTTGGCCGGCGAAACCGCCGAGCGGGCGTTGCTCACCGCAGTCCATTGTGGCGCCTACACAGTCACCGGCTTCGGCGACTGGGAGAACACCCCGACGCGGGCCGACCTCGATCTCTCCGACGCCCCGGCTGGGACGGTCCTGCGTTGACGCGACGGCGTCCTTATTCTCGAGGGTCCCCGTCCGGACCAGGACCTGACGCTCATGAGCCAAATTCGGGCGCAGCGCGGTGGCGCCGCAGTGCATCGTGGCTCGGGCCCTGAAGTAGGCTCCTTTCTCCGCCCTGTATGAATGCGAAGTCACCAGATGACCGAGTCAGTCTCCCCCGTTCGGCCAGCCGCCGGAGTCTCGATCAACGGCGGTGCCCCCACACCAGGCGTTGCGGAGCGATTGCCCGGGCTGCTGGCCTCCCTGACGCTGGAGGAGAAGGTACTCGTCCTGACCGGGCACGACTTTTGGGCCACCTGGCCGCTCGCCAGGATCGGGTTGCGCCGCATGCTGTTGTCCGACGGCCCTTCCGGTGTCCGGGGAGAGTTGTGGGACGAGCGAAGCCCGTCGTTGAATCTGCCGTCGGCCACTGCACTGGGCTCCTCCTGGGATCTGGATATCGCCCGCCGGTATGGCAATGTCGCCGCGGTGGAGGCCCGCCGAAAGGGGGTCGATGTGGTGCTGGGGCCGACCGTCAATTTGCACCGTTCGCCCTTCGGTGGCCGGCATTTCGAATGCGTCAGCGAGGATCCTTTGCTCACTGGCGATCTCGCCGCCTCGTACGTCACCGGGATGCAGGAGAACGGCGTGGGTGCGACCCCCAAGCATTACATCGCCAACGATTTCGAGACCGACCGGTTCACCGTGGATGTTCAGGTCGATGAGCGGGCCCTGCGCGAGCTGTACCTGCTGGCCTTCGAAAAAGCCGTTACCCAATCGCGTGCCTGGCTGGTGATGAGTTCCTACAACTCGGTCAATGGCTCCACCGCGACGGAGAATGCTCTGCTGGAGTCACCGTTGAATTCCGAATGGGGGTTCGACGGTGTGGTGGTCAGCGACTGGACAGCGGTGAGAAGCCTGAACAGTGCCCGGTTCTCCCAGGATCTGGTGATGCCGGGTCCCGAGGGACCGTGGGGTGGGGCACTGGTCGCCGCTGTCCGCGCCGGTGACATCGACGAGCAACTCGTCGATCGGAAGGTCCTGCGCGTGCTGCACCTGGCTGCCCGGGTCGGGGCGCTGAGCGGCGTCGAACAGGCAGTGGCCCAGCCGGTTGCGGTCGAGGACGGGGTGGCCTTTGCCCGGGAAGCCTGCATCGCCGGCGCGGTGTTGGTGCGCAACGAGTCCGCCGGTGACGGCGGGCCCGAACTGCCATGGTCGGCGGCCAGGTTGCTGCGGGTGGCGGTGATCGGCCACAACGCGAAACTCGCCCGCACCCAGGGCGGCGGCAGCGCCACCGTGATGCCGGAGAAGATCGTCAGCCCGCTCCAGGGAATCACCGCGGCCCTGCCCAATGCCGAAGTCAGCTATTCGGTGGGCGCCGTGGTGCAGGAGGGCATCGCAGACCTGCCGCTGTCGACGATGACAAACCCGGCCTCGGGTGAACCCGGTGCGCTGGTCCGGTTTCTCGGTGCCGACGGCGCCGAGTTGTTCCGCGAGAACCGGCGCTCAACCGCACTGGTGTGGTTCGACGGCGACACCCCGCTGGGCCGGTCCAGTCTGTTGGAGATCAGCACCAGCTATACCCCGGAGGTCACCGGTGACATCCTGCTGGGTTTTGCCGGGGTCGTGACCGGGCGACTGTTCGTCGGCGGTGAATTGCGCCACGAGGAGACAGTGGTCGCGCAGGGTGCTGATCTCGGGGCCGCCTTCCTGTCCCCGCCGTCCACTTCGGTGGTCGTGGCCGTCCGCGAGGGCGAACCTATCGACGTCAAATTCGAATTCGTCGTCGACCAGGGTGGCCCGGTCCCGGGCGCGCTGGCCGTCACGGTCGGGATCGGGCCGGATCTGTCCGACCCGGATGGGCTGCTCGCCGCGGCCGTCGACGCGGCCAGGAAGGCGGAGGTGGCGGTGGTCGTGGTCGGCACCAATGCCCAGGTCGAATCGGAGGGTTACGACCGGACGACGCTGTCGCTACCGGGCCGGCAGGACGAGCTGGTCAGGGCGGTCGCCGCGGTGAACCCGCGGACCGTCGTCGTGGTGAACTCCGGCTCCCCGGTCCTGCTGCCCTGGCGGGACGACGTGGCCGCTACCGTGCTCAGCTGGTTCGGCGGTCAGGAATCCGGCGCCGCCCTTGCCGAGATGCTTTTCGGCGTGGCCGAGCCCGGCGGGCGGTTGCCCACTACCTGGCCCGCAACCCAGGACGATGTCCCGGTTATCGATGTGACACCCGTGGACGGCGTCGTGCGGTACAACGAGGGAATCCACATCGGCTACCGGGCCTGGCTGAAATCCGGCCGGGAGCCGGCCTACGAATTCGGCCACGGAATGGGCTACACCAGCTGGGATCTCACTGACCTCACCCTGTCGGCGGACACGCTGACCGAAGGCGGCAGCGTGCGGGCGCAGGTTCGGCTCGTCAACACCGGGGATCGGGCCGGGAAGCAGGTCGTCCAAGTCTACCTTTCCCGGCCCGAGTCGAGCGTCGACCGGCCGGTCCGCTGGCTCGCCGGATTCGCTGCGGTGACTGCGGCGGCGGGCGAGACGGTCACCGCCGACATCGATGTCCCGGCCAGGGCTTTCGCCGACTGGTCGGCCGAGGACCATGGCTGGCACTACGAACCCGGTCCGTTCACGCTGCACGCCGGAACCAGCGTCTCAAAGCTTCCGCTGCGCGAAATGGTGACGGTCCGGTGGCGGTGACGACCGCGCCGGAGCCAATCCGATACGGCACCCCTGACCACGGCCAGCGGTTGAGCGCCGCGGTGCCATTCATTTCGTGCTCTCCTCCAACAACATTCGCGACGTGGCTGCCGCCGATCGGACCGGGTGCTCTCTGCGCCATTGCCCCGGCGAGCAACCCAGCACGGCGCGGAATGTCCTTGCCATCGCCGAGCTGGAGGAAAAGCCGGCGTCGGCGGCAATGTCGGCGATGTTCCGGCCGGTGTCGCTCAGCAGCTGGGCGCAGCGTTCGACGCGCCGTTCCAAGAGGTACGCGTACGGCGGCCGGCCGACCTCCGCGGCGAAACGTTCGGCGAGATGCGCCCGTGACAGCCCTACCGCCGCCGCCAGCGCTTCCAGCGTCCAGGGGTAGGCAGCCTCCTCGTCGATGAGGTCGCGGGCTCGCGCGACTGCCGGATGCGTCGGAATCCTCGAGATGCCAGTTGCCGATTCGTCGAGAATGCGCGCGGCTTCGATGAGTACCAGGTCCAACGCCGCCCGTACCGCCGGCTCACCGAACGGTCGGTCCTGGGCCACCTCCCGGATGAGCACCCGGAAAGCCGAACCAAGCGGCCAGCCGGCAGGGGAGAGCAGCAGACGCGGTCGCGCCCACAGGTGGGCAATCTGCGGCAGGCGCTTGTCGACAACCGCCGGGTCGAAGGCGACGTACGCACAGTGGTGGCGGGGCTGGGCGCGGCCGGGATCCGGTTGCCCGTGTCGCATGCCGGGTGGCACGGCGGCGACCCAGCCGGGCGCCAAGATCTGTTCCCGGTTTCCGAATCGCCAGGTTGCCCGTCCGTGCACCTGCAGATACAGCTCCCACGCATCGTGCGCGTGCTCGTCGACGTGCAGTGTGGGTGTCGTCCAACTCTCGCCCACGTGCACCAGTCCGTCGACATGGCCGGGTGTTTCGGCGTGCAGACCACTGTCGAATCCATCGGGTAACCACAACCGCCAGGATTGTGCCTGCCGACGATGTGGAGATGTTTGCCGCTGATTCGGCTCGGCCATGTCAGCTCCCGCTTCTACAGTTGGCGGCATGAAAGACACCGCTACTGCTGTGCAGCAGACATCGCGACCGACGCCGGAGCAGATCGAGTCCT
>JBBRDH010000043.1:0-36188 GCA_038204125.1 Mycobacteriales bacterium | reverse complement strand
TACCTCGGGTCTGTCGCGCTGACGTGCCAGCCGAATTCCTCGACCAACTCCCCGTCCCGGGTGACGTAGATCGACGGAGTCGCACGGGCCCCCCACTGGGTAAAGAGGTGCGCGATTTCCAGACGCTCGAAGCCGTGCTTGCGGCAGAGATCCAACCATCGGTCCAAGAGGCCGAAGTCGAGGATGTATCTGCCCTCTCTCCAGGTGATTTGCAAAAGCTGCGTTGTCAGCCGGCGGCCGCCAGGCTCGGTGTCGAGCGGCGGCGTCCACACCGGCGTCAGGATCGTGTTGCACTGCATTCGGGCGGCCGATCCGAGAAAGGAGTCGATGAGCCGCCAATGCTGCTCCGCGAACACGTTCACCCGGTAGAACTGCGCGAGTCCGTCGCAGTGGAACCAGTGGGTATTGGCGATCGGCAGCGGCGGCAGCAAACCACAGATCACCTCGACGTTCACCGCGCATCGGTGGAGAACCGTCGAATGTGTATCGCTGATGGTAATCACGACCTGGTGAATTCCGGCCAGCGCCGGATCATCGACACGAAAGTCGATCCACAGACCTCGCCAACTGCCCAGCAGGGGCGCGATCGTGGCATCGGCAAGTGGCCGCAACAGATCCGGGTAGAGCCCGGGCAGGTCGCGGTCGTAGCCGTTGTCATGCCCGGGAAAGGCCGCAAGGTCACACGGCACCAGGTCGACGCTGTGCAGAGTGACGTGCGGTGCGGCGGGTGGGTTGACATGAACACGCAGGCTGGAGGTGTCGCGGAAGCTTGCTGTCCGCGACGGCCGGAAGGCGACCTGGAACGAGGCGGTCTCGCCCAGGAAGACGCTCAGGTCAGGCGGGGAGCCGTCATTGCCGGCGCCGCAGTCCGGATATATCTTCGCCAGTGAATGGGTCGTCGTGAACTGCCAGCGGTCCATCTCGCTGATCACCGCACTTCCTCACCGGGCGGTAAGCCGCAGTATGTCTCCCGAAATAATTTGGCCGGCTGCATTTCATTGCTCCACGCGAACTCTCCGCGACGCTGCAGACGAATCGTAGCGAGCCGCCCTTTTTATCGGCCGCTCGAACGTGGGCCGCCCGGCTCTCGATCCCTGTTATCGGCGGGGGGTCCGGCCGGTTGATCCCTTGATCGCCGCGCCGATCGATGACGCCGCCCGCTGCTCGAGGTAGGCGGCGAGGGCGTCGCCGAGCTCTCGCGCGGCGTCGTCGGCGCGTCTGGTGATTGCCTTGCGGGCAGTGGGATTGAACTCGATATCTCCCGATCCCATCTCGTGCAGGTCATCGGCGGCAATGGAATTGGCGACGATGGCGCGCTCGTACCAGGTGCCGATCGATTCACCACTGCGACGGCCCATGGGCTCAGATGCTACGCACGATCAGGCCCCCGGCCAACAAATTGGGGCAGGAATGCTCATGGGCCGAGCCAGTTGAGCGATGGGCGGGCTGCACCGAAAAAATGCGGCGACCGTGCCGATAGCGGTCACCCGCGGAGCTGCGGCGGAACCCCGGTCCCGAACCGGTGGTCCGGGCCGGTGAAGACATGGCCGCGGCCGCGTTGTTTCGCGGTGTACATCGCGTGATCGGCGTTGGCCAGCAGGTTCTCCGGAGTCGAGCCCGCGCCGGCAAGGGCGATACCGATGCTCGCCGAAACGGTGAGGTCGGTGCCCAGGACCGGCATCGGCGCTCTGATCGCTGCCGCGAGCCGATGACCGAGAGCCTGAACCTGTCCGGCGGCGTGCTGGGCGTCCTGGGGGAGGTCCTCGCAGATGAAGACGAATTCGTCGCCGGCCAATCGAACGATGGTGTCGCCTTTGCGGAGCCCCTGGGTCAGCCGACGCGCCGTCTCGACGAGCACGTCATCGCCGGCCGCATGACCAAGGGTGTCATTGATGTTCTTGAAGTCGTCGAGGTCGATGAACAACACCGCCACCCCGGCGTTGCGACGACGGGCGCTGGGCAGGGCATGTTCGAGCAGGGTGAACAACAGGCCGCGGCCGGGCAGGCCGGTCAACTCGTCGTGGGAGGCCTGATGTTCCAGGGTCAGGCGGGCTGCCGCGGCGCGATCCCGGTCCGAGACCATCACCAGATAGGACGCAGCCACCCCGGCGAACAACTCCATGAGCGACAGTTGCTCCGCCGTCCACACCCACTCCCTGTCGCGGTAGACGTCCAGAGCGCCCCACGCCAGACCACGGGCCAACAACGGCATCGCCACCGTGGCTCGCAATCCGGCGGCGACTGCGGCGGCGGCAAACTCGGGCCAACGACCGAATTCGGCGACGTCACTGAGCACGATCACCTGTTGGTCGACCATCGCGTCGCGGCAGGGACCGCGCTGGAGGACTTCCTGCAGGGCCTCCACGTCGACGATGCGCCGCGACGAAGCATGGATCAACCGCAGGCCGGCGGGTTCCAGAACCATCACCCCGGCGCCGTCCACATCCAGCGCCCTGACGGCAGCTGAGCACAGCTCACGCAGCAGCTCATCGATCGTGAAGGCAGTGCCCGTCGCGGTTTCCGCCAGAGAGGTCAGCGCGGTGACGACGTCCGAAGAAAGCATCAGTCCCCCAACTCGACGCAAAATCGAGTGACCAGAAGTAGCCCGGTCGTGCACCCATCGGGTGACAGATCCCTCGTCAGCCACACGATGCCCCTGTATTGTAACCGGCGGTGATCACGATTGACTGCCTCGAATGGGTGACACCTCTGGAAGTCGCCGCGCCATCGCCGCCCAGATCAAGCTCTGACCCGGCCGCCTCTGTACTACAGTCGTAGATCGCGGCTTCGGCGTGTTCGCGCAGGTCAGGGCGGCCAGGCCATGATCATCGGCGGTTGCGAAGACACCAAGATCGTGGCGCTGGCCGCTGCGCACAGCAGCGATCCTGACCGCTGGTCGGACAGTTTCGGCGCGCTACTGGACCGGATCGGTCCACGGTTCACCCGGTACGAGCCGCTGCGTCATGCCGGCTCGATGATGGTGGGTTTGCTGTCCGGTCTGGATCGGAAGAACTGCTGGAGCATCGCCGAGCACCGCGGCGATGCCACCCCACATGGGTTGCGGCAGCTGCTGTCCCGCGCGAAGTGGGACGCCGAGGCGGTCCGTGATGACCTGCCGGGCTACGTCAACGAGGCGTTCGGTGATCCGGACGCGATCATCGCGGTCGACGAGACCGGTGATGCGAAGGAGGGCACCGCGACCGTCGGGGTGCAGCGGCAGCACACCGGTACGGCAGGACGTATCGAGAACGCGCAGGTCGCCGTTTACCTGACCTACATCGGGGTGCGCGGTCACGCGCTGATCGATCGGAACTTGTATTGCCGAAGTCCTGGACGGGAAATCCGGGGCGGTGCGCCGCGGCGGGTGTCCCACACGCGACCGTGTTCGCAACGAAACCTGCACTGGCACAACAGATGGTATTTGATGCGTTGGACGCCGGGATGAAGGCGAAGTGGGTCACCGGCGACGAGGTGTACGGCAACAACACCGATCTGCGGAGCGCTTTGCAACACCGCAACGTCGGCTATGTGATTGCGGTGTCCTGCGATCATCAGGTGCCCAGCCCCGGCGGGCCGGTCCGGGCGGACAGCGTCGCCCGTGGACTGCTGGCCGCGTCGTGGCAGGTCCGCACCGCGGGCGAGGGCACCAAAGGCCCTCGGCTGTACTCCTGGGCGCCCCTGCAATTGCCCGACGACCAACCGGGGTATCGGTGGATGTTGCTGCGCCGCAACGATACTACTGGTGAGTTGGCGTACTGCCTGTGTTACTCGCCTACGGTGGTGCCGTTAGCGGACCTGATCTTCGTGGCTGGGCGCCGCTGAGAGATCGAGGAATCGTTTCAGGCCCTGGTACTCGACCAGTGCCACGTGCCCCTGGCCGTCGACTCCCAACAGCACACGGAGCATGCTCGGGTTCAGGGTGGGAACTTCGCCGTAAAAAGTTTGATAGCGACTGTTGGGTGACATCGTGGCGTGAAGATTTGTCAGCAGCGCGCCGTCGTCTCGACGTAGATCCGGGATGCGCATCATGCTTGTCGAAGACCGATGCGCCGAACGCTGGTGAGGAGAAGCTTCGTCCAGCTCATTGTCAACTTCTCCGTTGATTGGGTGTGCTGCCTGTACTGGGTCCGGCGGCGCCGATCGGCCTCGGACAGCAGTGCACGGTGCCTTTGAAATGCGAGAACTTCGCTGGCATAATAATTCATCATCTGGTCTCTTTCGGCTTTGGTGGGGAGTGGCTGATGAGCCGAACAGATGGCGCCTGCCCACTCTGGCTGGCTCGATGGGGTATCGGTCGTCGGTATACGTGTGGATGCCTCCAACAGTTCGCACTGTCCGAAACTGCATATTTCGATCTGGGGGTCCGGCCCGGCTGTCGCCCGCCGGCGAGCCGGCGAGGACAATCCGCCTGAGCACGGACCTCGCCGTTTTGCCGCAAAGAGCATGGGCCCCGACTCTGTCGAGCCGGGGCCCATTTGACATTCCGACCATGAGAGTCGGCCGCTGGCGGCAAACCGCCGTCGGTCCCTATTTCTGTGCTGACCGATGACGGTCGGCAAGCAGGGCTTCGCGGCCCAAAGCTGCTGCGGTCACGTCACCCAGCTACGCGGGCACCCCGGCGGCGAGTGCCTTTACATCGGCGGTGGTGAGCACATTGCCCGCGATGCCCCAGTTACCGCTGCTGACTTCTTCGACGATGACCCAGGTCACTGCTCGCATGTTCTCGCCCTCGATGGTAACCATGGCGTCGGTGAGACGCTGGACGATGTCTTGCTTCTGCTGGGCGGTGAAAACATTTTCGATGATCTTGACGTTGATCAGTGGCATGACAGTTGCTCCAAACTCGATTGTTGATGGTGCCTGACCACTCGAGTTTCCAGCGCACCGGCATCAGTCGCAACACTGAACGCTGTTTCACTATCAGTACGGCTTATGGCCCACGGCCGAGTCTTTCGATCCGCGCTTGTCCGGGCCTGAGCCGGTGCAGACGGCGGGCCGCGATCGAGCACATGGAGCGCTCTCGCTATGCACAAACCCGGGGCATTACTTCGCTTGAAATCAGCTCGATTTGTCGACGCTCGTGTCCGAGTGGCCAGAAGTGCACGCGCTGGCACCCGGCCCGGGCGTAGCCGGACAGCAGCTCCGCACACATTTGCGCGGAGCCGACGCATACCCGCCCCCGCAGGTCGGCGGGGTCACGGTGCAGCAGCGGTGCCAGCACCCCGGTGATGACCTCGTCGGCCTCAGTGGAGCTTTCCGTGATCCAGGTCCACATCGTTGCCAGCGCCTTCGGGAATCCTTGAGGGGATCGTCCCACTCGCTGCAGTTCGCCGTCGAGTGCCGAGACATTGCGGGCGAAACGTTCCGGGGTCGTGTTGTAGGCCGATGCCAACCAACCGTCGCCCAGACGAGCAACGCGCCGAAGACCCGCTGATGATCCCCAACTGCCCAGCCAGATCGGCAACGGACGTTGAACGGGCAGTGGTCGCAGCGCCAGATCCGCGGCGCGGTAGTAGCGACTCTCAGGCGGCGCACACCCAGCCAGGAGGGCCCTGACCGCGGCCACCGACTCCTCAAAACGGGCCCATCGCTCATCAAAGCGGATTCCCATTGCGCGATAGTCGTCCGGTGATGACCCCGGGCCCAACCCGGCGATTACCCGCCCACCTGAAAGCAGATCGAGGGCGGCCAAAGTCTTGGCCACCGGGACCGGCCCCCGAAGTGCAGGCAGCGATAGCGTGGTAGCCAGATCCATCTCGCCCGATCGATTCACGACCGCCGACAAGCAGGTGAGACCGTCCAGCCATGGCACCGGGAACATGAAATGATCGTTGGCCGAAACGGCGGCGAAATCGCCCTCGAGTGCAGCGTCCACGACGCCGAACAGCCGCGCTGCACACAGACCCTCACCCATGAGGTCTATCTGCGGCAGATGTACACCAGCCTCCATGATCGCATCCTCGCACTGTTGATGATGGTGGGCATCGCGGTGCACGCGCCCAGATACCACTGCGGAGGACCGTCTGACGGGGGATGTCGCCGACTTGTCAGAAAGGCTTGCACTCTGCGTCGAGTATCGACGCCCGGACCTGAGCTTCCAGTCGGCCCTGCACCCGACCGATGTCTCGCGGAGACCGGGTCGTCGTCCGCCACGGTGGTTGGACCTGGAAGGTGGCGGGCATCGACAGGCTGAGCTTGCAGCACAGAAATGTCAGTTGCAAGGCTGCTGGTCGGTAGCCTATAAGTAAGGCTTATGTTGGAGGTCAGGCGACTACGAGTCCTGTCCTACCTGGCTGCGCACGGGAGTTTCTCGGCCGCCGCGGACGCGTTGGGCATGACCCAATCGGCGGTCAGCCAGCACATCGCCGCTCTGGAACGCGAGGTCGGGCTGGACGTGGTCCGTCGAGGTACCCGTCCGGTCGAACTGACCGAGGCCGGTGCTGCATTGACCAGGCACGCGGCCGGAATCCTGGCTCGACTGGACAGCGCGGAACAGGAACTCGCCGAAATTGCCGGCCGCCGTCATGGTCGGCTGCGGTTCGGCTGCTTCCCGACCGTGCTGGGCACGCTGATGCCAGCGGCATTCGCCCGATTCCGCCGCCTGCACCCGGACGTCCGGCTGACCGTCGTCGACGATCATCTGCACCGTCTTCTCCCTCGGCTGGAGTCCGGCGAGCTGGACCTGGCCGTGATCTACGACCACGCGCTACTCGACCTCAGTGCGGGACAATTCGAGCGTGCCCCGCTGCTCGAGGACCGGTTCGTGGCCGTGTTGCCGGAAGCTCATCCGCTGGCACGGCGACCTGCGTTGCGCCTGGAAGATCTGCGCAGTCAGTCGTGGATTGGCGGCGCGCCAAGCAGCGGCTGGTTCAGGATTGTTCGTCATGCCTGCCAACAAGCAGGATTCACTCCACGAGCGGACTTCGCCTCCGACGACTACATCGCAGTGCAGGCCCTGGTTGCGGCCGGTCTGGGTGTGTCGGTCATCCCCGGTCTGGCGGTCGCACATCCCCTTCCCGGCGTCGCGGTACGCCCCTTGGCCCCCGCCGCCCCGGTGCGGCGCATCTGCGCGGCCTGGCCCACCGACGGCCACCAGAGTCCGACGCTCAGCGCCATGGTCGACTGCCTCAGACTGACCGCCCAGAATCTGCCGTGACCCGGAGCCAGTTGGTGCGGCCCCGGGCGGCGATGTCAAGTTTCGCCATCCCGGGGCAGCCCCCGGAGTCCCGAGCGGGCTGGATCCGTCCGATCGCACTCCGGGGCAAAGCCGTAGTCATTCCACGCGCGAGTTTCCCGCTCCATTCGCAATCCGCTGCGGAGTCGGCATCGACCGCGTCGGCGCCTGTATTTTTCCATTGCTGGTCGTCGAAACATCCGCCCACGCGAGCGCTTAGCCTCGGGCAAGTACGTGGCAACCAAGGGTGCGGCTGAATTTGACTCGGCGCTGGCGGGTTCGTCCTTCAGCCGAGGTCCGGTCTGCCGCGGCTGGTTCGGTCATTCCTCAAAGTCGTAGTCGTCGACGGTTCGGTTGAGGTCTTCGTCGCTTTGCTGGTCGACGCCGATGGCGTTGCCTGTGGTTTGCACTTCGATGTCGCGCATGCGGTCCGCGAAACTGCGCCGGCCCGGGTCTGGTCGTCGTGCAGCGGCAGTCCGTCGTGGTCGCGACGGTATGGGCGCGGCTAGTTGGTGGGCAGTGTGATGCTTTTGTCGATGAACTGGTTGGTGGCGATCTTGTCGGGTGTCAGACCTGCCGCCGGCGGACTTTTCTGCGCGGTGAAGATCGGCGTGGTGATGTCGATGAGCTTTTGCAGGGCGGGTCGGTCGAAGCTGCCCAGGCCGGTTCCGGGGGGGTTACCGACCAGCTTTTTTTCGAGTTGAACCGTGGCCGCATAATTGGCGGTGGCCACGGTGTACGGGGCACCGCCGTAATTGGTGGTCAGGTCGGACACGAGCTGGTTGACGCGGCTGGGCGACGTGAGATAGTTGATCTCGGCCTGCTGGAGCATCGGGACGAGCCGCGAGAAGCACTGTGCGTATTTGGTGACACTCTCCGGTTTGACAGCGTCGGTCGGAAATGGGTTGAAGCCGGTGTCTGCAATCAATTGATAGGCGACGGGTCTGGCCCATTGCTTGATCTCGGACTGGTACTGGAATGGCTCGGCGGTCGCGTATCCCTGCTGTGCGATCTGACCCCGGGAGGTGACGAAGTTGGCGAAGCTGCCATCGTACGATCCGTCGACCTGGCTCTCCTTGAGAATGCCCTTACCCGTCAGGTAGTCCATGAAGGCGGCCCCACCGAAGTACACCACCTTGGTGTCTGTCCTGCCGATGTCGGCGATCGTTTTGACGCCCGGGTGAGCGGCGGGGTCCCACATGATGATCTGCGGGGATATCCTGCGTGGTGCGATGATCGCAACGGTCGGTAGCTTCGCGGAGTTCTGAATCGCCTGGTCCATGGCGACGACGCTGATCAGGACAGCCGGATCCTGATACATCTGAGCGGTCGCCTGCTGAAATCCGATGGCCGGTCCGCCGGCGCGGATCTCGATCCGGACGCCGGTGTCCCGTCCATCCGGGGAATAGAGCGGCGAGGTATACCGCTTCCTGGCGTCGTCTTCGGTCCCCCCGGCTCCGGTCAACTGGTAGAACTCCCCGTGCTCGGACTCCGGATACCAGTCCGTCTGGACGACGATCGTCGAAGGACAAACACCCGCCAGGGAGATTGCAGTCGTCTTGGCAGTCGATCCGCTGGTCGTCGAAGCGGGCGAACTGCCCACCTTCGAATTTGTTGACGGGGTCGAACTGGTGTCGACGGCGGAAGAGGTTGCATTACTGCCCGTCGACGAGCACGCGTTCACCAGGCTACTGGCGATGATCAGGCCGGCAAGAACGCGGATCTTCAATTGCGCCATGGTGGGTCCTTTGTGACGGTCAGCAGAGAAGCTGACGACGGGTGGTGGTCCGGGAGACGACGCGTCCCTGGTGAATGACGAGGCGGTGTTCGCTGCCCCCCGCGACGGCATCGGAGAGGTTGGCGCCGGCGATGGCCAACAGCTCGGCCGGACAGCCCACGGCGACCTCCACCCTGGGCAGTCCGAGTGCCGCTCGCGGCGCCGCGCTGCACATGGCCCACGCCTGTTCCGGTGACAGGTGAGCCAGCATGGCAATGGCTGCGGCAACCTCGATCTGATCGAATCTACCCAGCGGGAAGAATGCATCGCGGACATTGTCGGCGCCGGCTGCCACCTGCACGCCGGCCGCCAGGAGCGAGTGAATTGCGGTGATACCGCGGGGAGCGCCCGACGGAGTATCCCAGCCGAAGAAGAACGGACTGGTCAGGGGCATGGTAAAAACGCTCATGCCAATGCGCGCGATATTCTCTGCTGTTCTGCGCTGGACATCCAATGGCTGTGACGCGAGGCTGATGCAGTGACTGGCGGCCGCCCGCTGTATATCGCTGCGCTCGATCAATTTGACATACTCGGGAAGGAAGAAAAGGCTCGGATCGATCGACTGGTCGGTGTGCAGGTCGATGGGTAGCCCGGCCGCCGCGGCAGCCGAGACCGCCGCCCGCGTCGCGGTCAGAGGGTCGGGGTCAAGGTCGGGGCTGCCCCCGACCACGTCTATTCCCAACTCGACCGCCTGATCCAACAGGCGCAGATGCGGATCGCTCGGAGAGCCATCGAACGGCGGGGCGACCAGCCCGACGATGTCGATGTCGGCCAGCTTCCGCGCGCGCATCGAATCGCGCACTGCGACCAGAGCCCGAACGGCCGTCAGGCCCACGGCGGTGGCGATATCGACGTGGGTTCTCATCGTCGTGGTCCCGTGCGACACCATCGATTCGACGGCGGACGTAGCCCGGCGCACGTAGTCCTGCTCGTCGAACGAGGGCGCGCGCCCGAGCCAGTCTGCAACCGCGGCCGGAAGATCCACGGGCATGGCGCTGCCGCTGTTGGACAGTGCCTTGTCCAGGTGGGCGTGAACTTCAACCCCGCTGGGCACGATCACCATCCCGGTGCAGTCCTGGACTGTGTCCCCCGGCATCGGCGCTAAGGTGCCGATCGCGCAGATCCGCCCCCGGTGTTGATCGATCGCGACATCGGCGGCGCTTCCGTCGGCGAGCACCCCGTGTCGAAGGACCAGTCGCAGTCCTGGGTGTTCGCGCTCCGATACCGTGATCTGGTCCACGTCGTCAGTATTCCTCACAGGAATACTGACCTGGTTACGGCCGTGTAAATGCTGCTCAGGACGGAGACCGGGGATGGACCGGCGTAGGCAACAGCCGGCAGGGGGCATGACCGGCGCACCGGGCGATCCGCATCAGCTGGCGGTCGCGATGGGCGCCGCCATCCGCACCCGCCGGCAGGCTCTCGGATTGACCATGACCGCGCTCGCCCGGCGAGCCGATCTGTCCCAGCCGTTCTTGAGCAAGGTCGAACGCGGAGTCGGCCAACTCAGTGTCCCCGCCATCGAACGTCTGGCCAGGGCACTGGGCACCAGTGCCGTCGGGCTGCTCGCCGGCATCGAGGGTCCGGCTACTTTCGACCTGGTGCGCCGGGGGGAGCGAAACCAGTTCGAGGCTTTCGAACACGGCGCCGGCGTCGGTTTCGGCGTCACCCGCCGCGCCGGCCAATTGGGAGTGGTGGAGTTCGAAGGCGGACCGGCGGACTTTCCGGCGACGTCATTTGTACATCGAAACGATTCGGTCTGCCTGGTCCAGAATGGACGGTACGAGTTCGATATCGAAGGCAACCTTTTCGAGCTGGCCCAGGGCGACAGCGTCTCCGCCTCCGGTGCGGTCGAAATGCGTTACCGCGTCCTGGAGCGACCAGCCCGATTCCTGCTCATCTTCGTCAGCGAGGATGTGCAGGTAGTACACCCGGGGCTCTGATTGCTCAAACTCTCATCGACACCCCGCCCAGGGCCGCGCTCCCCGCCGGTGCTGAGTGAGGTATCCCGGGGCATTCAGCTTGTCCCCCGTGATGTTGCTGCACATTGCTTGGTGAGAACCCCCGGCGGGCGGGCTCAGCTGGGGGTCGGCCGGCTGGTCAGGCGTGTCAACCACTCGCGCAGCAACGTCGATTCGGCGTCGGTGAGTGGCGTCTGCTGGTGGGCGAGGAGTGCGGTGAGTTGTCTGGCGGTGTGGATTGTCTGTCGAGCGGCGTGGCTCTCCGGGACGTTGGCGTCAGCCGCCGCAGGAGAGCGGGTCGGGGCCGCGGCGGCGGCGGCGGGTGTCAGCACGCTTCGGTGCACCGCGTCGCGCACGCGTTGGGAGAGTTCGGGATCGTCGTAGCTCTGGGGCTGGGTGATCAGGCTCAGTGCCATCCCGATGTTCGCCGCCATGATCGCCTGCGCGGCGGACCGGACTTCGACGCGGAGCAGGCCGTCGGCGGCGCATCTGCGGAGGACGGTTTCGAGCAGGCTCAGCGCAGCGCCGGCGGCCGCCGGGACCTCGTCGAACGCCGGGGAATACATCATTCGATACACCGAAGGGTGCGCCTGGGCGAAGGCGATGTGGGTATCCCAGCCCTCGCGCAGGTCGTCGACCGGATCAGTTGATCGAGCCGCAGCCCGTTTCGTGTCCAGGTAGCGGTCGAACCCATGGTCGACCACCGCTTTCAGTAGCCCCTTTTTATCGCCGAACAATCGGTAGAGGGTGGGGGCGCCGATCCCGACGGAGTCACAGACGGCGCGCGTGGAGATGTCGCGGTCGGTGGAGGAGTCGAGCAGCCCCTCAGCAGCCTCAATCACCCGCGTCCGTATGTCCACAGGATCAGAATATCAGCGATATCGACTTCGCTGGCTTGTGTCAAACCTCATAGCGTCAATATTGCCCATCCGTAGCGGTGATGTTCGAATGGAAGTAGCATCGCTACTGTCGGGTGTTAACGGCGATGTTGGAAAGGCAGGACATGACTATCCCGAAGAACAACGAGACACCCGTCAACCGGCGGGTCGCCCTGGTCACCGGCGGCTCGGGCGGTATCGGACGGGCCATCTGCGAGAAACTCGCGGCGGACGGGATGAGTGTGCTGGTGCACTACCAAGGAAATTCCGACCGCGCCCGGAGCGTTGTCGAGACCATCACCGCCGCAGGCGGTGTGGCCAGCATCGCGCAGGCCGACATCGCCGACGAGCACCAGGTATCCACCCTGTTCGACACTGCCGTTCAGCGCTACGGCGGAGTGGACGTCGTCGTGCACACGGCCGGCATCATGCTGTTGGCGCCGCTGGCCGAATTGAACCTGGACGACCTGGACCAAATGCATCGCACCAACATCCGCGGCACCTTCATCGTCGACCAGCAGGCCGCGCGCCGGCTGCGTTCGGGTGGAGCGCTGATCAACTTCACCTCCTCCGTCGTGAAGCTTGCCGCGCCCACCTACGGCGCCTACGCGGCCAGCAAGGGCGCGGTCGACGCGGTGACCCTCATCCTGGCCCGCGAACTTCGCGGTAAGAACATCACCGTCAACGCCGTCGCCCCCGGCCCGACTGCCACGCCGCTGTTCCTCCACGGCAAGCCGCAGGAGGTCATTGACGACCTCGGCAACGCCGCGCCGCTGGAGCGTCTCGGCCAGCCCGAGGACATCGCCGAGACGGTCGCGTTCCTGGCCGGGCCCGCCCGCTGGGTCAACGGCCAGATCATCTACGTCAACGGCGGCATCGCCTGAAGTCGTGAACCCAGACCCGCTGCGAGGTACCGATTCCGCCGGGCGATCACCGTCGGCCCGCCCGCCTGACCGGACACTGGGCGCGGCCGAGAGCAGACGGTCAGCGGATCCCGCTCCGAGCAAAGCCCTGGACGAAATAGCGCTGGAAGATCAGGAACAGCAACACCATCGGGGTGACGTTCAGCAAGGCGAACGCCATGGTCCCGCCGAAGTCGGATCCAAATTGGCCCTGCAGGTACAGCAGACCGATCGGGAGCGTGAACAGTTCGTTCTGCTTCAGGGCGATCAGCGGCCAGGCGAAATCGTTCCAGGTCTGCAGCACGCTCATGAAGAACAGCACTGCCAGCAACGGACGCGAGAGCGGCAGGACGACGCTGCGGAACACCCGCAGGTGGCTGGCTCCGTCGATGCGCGCCGCTTCGATGAGGTCCCGCGGGATGGCCAGGATGAACTGTCTGGCCAGGAACACGCCGAACGCCGAGGCGGCGGTCGGCAGGATCACCGCCCAGTAGGTGCCGTACAGGTCGAGCCGGGTGACCAGCTTGAACAGCGACACCATGATGACCTGGACCGGGATCGTCAGCGTAGCCAGCGATATCAGGAACAGCACGGTCGAACCGCGGAATCGCAACTGGGCGAATGCGTATCCGGCAAGGGTGCTGACGGCCACGCTGATCAGGGCGACGACCAAGGCGATGGCGACCGAGTTACCGAACCATGTCGCTACCGGAAAGGAGGACAGCACGTTGCGGAAGTTGTCCACCGTCAAGGTTCGTGGCCAGATCTGGAGCTCACCGGCAAGTAGATCGGCGCGGGAGGAAAAGGCAAGGACGACCATCCAGTACAGGGGGAAGATCAGAATGATGCTGATCACCACGGCAAGTACGGTCCGCAGCGCCCTGCCGGTGCGCTCACGCCGCACGCGCCGGCGTCGTTCCATCACGGTGGCGGCCATCGAGTTGTCCCCGCCGGTGCTGTCACCACCGTGTGTCGTCGATGTCGTCAGTGGCCTACTCACTCGGTGACATCCCGATTACGGTTCGACCGCCACTGAAGGGCGGTGAACACCAGCATGGCGATCAGCAGAACCATTCCGATGGCTGCCGCATAGCCCTGATCGCGCGTGACGAATCCCTGGTCGTAGGCGTAGGTGACCAGGACGGACGTTGCGTTCTGCGGCCCACCGCCGGTCATCACGAAGACGATGTCGAACACTTGGAACGAGTAAATGACGTTCAGGATCAGCAGGAAGAAGGACGAAGGCCCGACCAGTGGCAGCGTCACATAACGCAGACGACTCCAGGCGCTGGCTCCGTCCAGCCGGGCAGCTTCGTACAACTGCGGCCCGATGCTCTGCATACCGGCCAGGTAGATGAGCATATTGAAGCCGACCCGCCACCACAGGGTCACCAGCACTACCGAGGCGAATGCCGCAGTACCGCCCGATTGCCAGGAGACCTCCGGCAGCCCGATTGCCCGCAGCAGTTTGTCCAGGAACCCGTTGTTCTGGTCGAACATCAACAGCCCGAGCAGAGCCGTTGCCACTCCGGAGATCGCCATCGGGGTGATCAGGATCGACCGGAAGATCCCGCGCGCCGGCAATGCCGAGTTGAGCAGTACCGCGATCAGCAGACCAAGTCCCATACTGGCCGGGGTAACGATGACGGTGAACAGCAGGGTGTTCACCGTCGACCGCCAGAACAGCGGATCGCTGAACAGGCGCCCGTAGTTCGTCAGGCCGACAAAGGCGCCCGCGCCGAAACCGTTGGTCTGCTGCAGGCTCACCACAATTGCCCACCCCAGCGGCACCAACACGAACACCAGCAGCAGCAGCATGTTGGGGGCCACGAAGGCGTAGGCGGTCATCGCCTCGCCGGACGAACCTCCCTGAGCTCTACGTGGTCGGCGGCCCGGCCGGGCAACAGCTGGCACCGGCAGTGTCTCCTGTGGCGACTTCACTGCCGTCACGCTCCCAGCGGCCCGAGGTGGGCGGCCACCGATGGTCACTTGGCAGGGGCCGTCGCCGCGGCAATGCCCGTCGCTATCGCCGAGAGGGTCTGGTCCGCGCTCTGGCCGCCGATGAAAGCCTGTTCCAGCTGGTCCTTCAGCACGGTGATGATCTTCGACATCGAGGGAGATGCCACCTGCCCGGAATCGGTCGGCCGGACCGTGCTCGCCTGACCGATGAATACCGGGGACAGTTCAGGTCGAACGGCGAATTTAATACCGTCCGACACCAGATCACGCCGGGTGGGTAGCAGGGACGCACCGACGCAAAAGCTCTCCATCGGCGCCCGCCCCGTCATGAAGTCGAGGAACTGGGCCGCCAGGGCCGGTTGCGCCGTCTTCGCTGTCGCCACCAGGGCGTTGCCGCCGAAATCGCCGGCCTGTCGCTTGTTGCGCGGCGAGAAGGTAGCGCCCCACTCGAAGGTCAGGTTCTTGGTCGCGTCCGGGATGGCGAATGCCCCTGAGGACACCATCGCCGTCGTCTGCGAGTTCCACAGGTCCGCGGCGAGTGTGGACGACTTCACCGAGCTGTTCGGCGGCATGAACTTCTGAGCGAAGAAGTTTTTCGTGTAGTCGACAGCCAGGTGTCCTGCGGCAGAGTCGATGGTCGGCTTCAGCAGATCCGACGCCAGAAAACTACCGTCCGCCTCGAAGAGCCAGCTGAGCCAGCGGGTAACTCCATTACCCTGCCAATTGAATGCGAACGGATATTTGGTGGCCGGCATGGATTTGCGCAACTTCTGCAGTACCTGGGTGAATTCTTCCCATGTCCACGCCTTGTCCAGAGTTGTCGGCACGGCGGTGACTCCCGCTGCCTGCAGAGCCGCTTTGTTGTACAGAATGGCCGAAGTGTCCGTGTGGTGGGGGACGCCGAAAGGCTTACCGGAGCTCTGAACAGCCGCCCAGGCGGCCGGAGTGAAACGATCCGAAAAGGTTTTGTCCACGTGGGAGCCGAGATCCAGAAGTTGACCGCTCGCGGCATACCGGCCGAAGGTGTAGTACGGCACCCGAAAGATGTCCGGCGGATTACCGGCCTGCAGTTGAGCATCGATGTTGGTGAACATCTGGGCATAAGGCACTGCATTGAGCACGACGGTTGCACCGCTGTTGGCCTTCTGGAACGCATCGATGGCCGTGCGGAACCCGACCAGTTCGCTGTCGGTACCCCACGTGGTGAATTTGAGGCTGTTGGAACCGCTCGGCTGATCCGATGCCGTCTTGGTAAATCCGCACCCGGCGACGACCAGCGGGGCCGCAATCGCGCCGGCCGCACCCAGGAAACGACGCCTGCTGATGTTCATGATGACTCCCGGTATCCCTTTTTCCACTCGAGCGGTGCACAGTTGAATGCCCAGTACCACGTTGCGGCCCGGACAAAACGTGTGCTCTGTCATTGCCGTCGGTTGCTCGTGGATGCAGTTGCGAACCCGGCTGATCGCCGGGCCGACGTGGCACGTCGGGACAGAGTGCTCAGCTGGTGATGTCCTTCGCGGCGAACACGGCCCAGGCGCCGAGCCAGAACACCACCGCGTAGCACAGGGCCGACAGCAGGCCTTGGCCGATGGGGGCCCAGGCGATCGGTGCCCGGAGCAGGTCACCGAATGAGGTCCACCAATGGGTGAGCAGCCATGGCCCCAGCCAGCTCAGTTGCGGGATGGAGTTGAGGATGAACATCGCGACGTTCAGGATGACCGCCGCGATCGTTGCCGCAATCGGCTGTTCGGTGAGCGTGGAGATGAAAAGACCGATCGCCCCGAACGCCGCGAACTGGATCGACAGGTAGATCGTTGCCATCAGGACCCGCAGGGCCCCGACGCCGAAACCGACCTGGCTGCCGGACAGCAGGGTCATGTTCCCACCGTGAAACAGTGCCACACCGATCAGGACACCGACGACGGTGATGAGAAAGGTAGCTGCGAAGGAAAAAATCACGATCGCCAGGTACTTGACGATCAGTAGGCGGGTGCGGCTCACCGGCACGGTGAGCAGGTATCGCAGGGTTCCCAGGTTGGCCTCCCCGGCGACGGCATCCCCGGATATCGCGGCCACCGCCAGCGGGAGGAACACCGCCAATTCGATGGTCAGCGCCGCAAGTGGCACGAACAGCCCGTTGCCGGTGATCGAGCCGATGAAATCAGGCCCGTCGCCGCCGCGGCGTGGGCTGGAGACCTTGACGGCGACGGCCATCACGATCGGCACCGCGGCGAGCACCAGCAGCCCGGCAAGATTGCGCCGGCGACCGAAGATGATCCGCAGTTCGGACCTCAGAAGCCGGCTCGACGGCCGCCGGGGCATGCCCGTCGCCGGCTTCCCGACCGCGGTCTGGACGCCCACCGCCGGCTCAGCCGCTGACATCGAAACCCTCCCCGGTCAAAGCCACGAACAGATCTTCCAGGCTCGGGCGTTCGATGGCGAACCCCAACACCGGGATGCCGGCGTGGACCAGCGCCGGGACGATCTTGGCGGCCGCGACGTCGCCGAGGGCGCCGTCGGCCTGGTTCGCTTCGGTGCGCAGGTCGGTGAGCCCCAGTTCGAGCAGAACGGTCGCAGCAGCAGCCGGTTGATCGGTATCGACCCTGGCCCGCTGCGCACCGCCGATCCGCAGCTCCGCGACGGGTCCCTGCGCGACGAGTCGGCCGGCGTTCATCACGCCCACATGGGTGCAGATCTGCTCCACCTCCGACAGCAGATGGCTGGAGACCAGCACCGTCGTGCCGCCGGCGCACAGCGACCCGATGAGATGCCGGACCTCCCTGGTTCCCTGCGGGTCGAGGCCGTTGGTCGGCTCGTCCAGGATCAGCAGCTCCCTGGGCATCAGCAGCGTGGCCGCGATCGCCAGTCGCTGTCGCATACCCAGCGAGTAGATCCGGTACCGCTTGCCGGCCGCGCCGAGCAGACCGACCCGGTCGAGGGCGGCGTCGACACGTTGTCGCGCGGTCGCCGGGTCGCTGTACCGGTCGGCGGAGTCGAGCCGGTTCAGGTTGGCCCGACCGGACAGATAGGGATGGAACGCGGGCCCCTCGACCAGCGAGCCGACCCGGGGAAGGACCTCATTCGCCCTGGTCGGCATCGGCCGGCCGAGCAGCTCGTGCTCCCCGCTGGACGGCCGCACCAGGCCGAGAAGCATCCGGATGGTGGTGGTCTTACCGGATCCGTTCGGCCCGAGGAACCCGTACACCGCACCTCTGGGCACCACCAGGTCAACGGAATCGACGGCCGTGTGGTGACGGAACCGCTTGGTCAGCCCCTTGGTGAGGACGGCGGTATCGGTGACCGGCACACTCATTTCGCCGTCAGGGCCGCGTAGAGCAGTTCGGGCTTGACGGCCCCCCCGGCGACGGTGCCGTCGTCGGTGATCAGCACCGAGAACAGCTTGCCGGCCAGCAGGTGCCCGCTTCCCCATGCGCCCGAGACCCGCGGCAGCGCACCGATCATCCCAACCAGTGAACCGGCGCCGCTACTCGAGCCGGCCCTGCTCGAGCCGGCACCACGGCCACCGCTCAGGATTCCCAGCACGGCTCCGGACGGGGCAACCACGACGCTGGTCCAGCCACTGCCGACGACCTTCGGCGCAGCGGTCGCCGGAACGGGCATTCCCTCGGTCGAAAGGGCCTGAATACCTTTGGTGATCGGACGGTCGGGAGCTTGCTGGCCGCCATCGGTGGTGACCGTGGCCCCCGGAGGCGGGTTGAAGGTGAACTGTGCGTCGTCAGGGCGGTCGAAGCTCACCGAGCTGAAGCCGACCTCGAAGGCCGTGCCGGCCTGCCCGACGGCGAAAACCTGCACCCGCAAGGGGATGTGGTGGTCCGCATCGATCGCGATCCGCACCTGTCCGACCAGGGACCGCTGGTCGGCCGGTTTCAGGACCAGCTCGTAGACCGCGCGCCCGGCGACCTTCGCGCCCGTTTCGGTGGTGACCGAGGTGGAAGTGCCGACTGCCTTCAGGGCCGCCGCCGCGGCGTCCTGCGGGTTTGTCGGCAGCTCGGTGGGGAGCTTCTGCGGAGCTGCTCCGGCCTTGATCTTCCGATGGTCGGCGATGTTGTCCCTGCTCGACCAGATCCAGGTATCAGCGCCGTTGCGGATGACGTCCGATTCCCCGAGGGTGCCGAGCAACGCGAGCCGGGCCTTGTCCGGGCCCGAGTACCACAGTCGCAAGGTGTGCGTCCCGGACAGCAGCGACGTCAGGTCGGAGCTACTCATGCCGCCGATCCCGGGGAGGCTGGGTATTCCCAGATCGGACGACTCGACGATGGTGCCGGAGAACGGCACCGCCGACGCGTGCTCCACGTCCAGCAGGAGCTGGGAGGCGGTGCGCGCGGGCAGCTCTGGCGTCGCCGACGCAGTCAGACCACCCAGGGTCGCGCCGCCACCGAGAATGACGACCACGGCGGCGGCGGGTACCGCCCAGCGCAAGGATGGGATTCGGGTCAACAGGTTCATCCGGCAATCCTCCGCCCCGGTCGCTGAGAGAACGCTGAGAACCCATGAGATGCCGGGGCGACCCGTGCCAAGCTGACCTTGTGCGGCTGTTGGTGGTGGAGGATGAGTCGAGGCTGGCGGCGGCCCTTTCGAGGGGATTGACGGCCGAAGGCTTCGTCGTGGACCTGGCCGCGACCGGCCCGGCCGGCCTGGAAGCGGCTCGACACGGTGGCCATGACGCAGTGCTGCTCGATGTGATGCTGCCGCAGTTGTCCGGCTACGAGATCGTCCGGCAGCTCCGCCGGGAACACAACTGGGTGCCGGTGATGCTGGTGTCGGCCAAGGACGGGGAGCACGACCAGGCCGACGGACTCGACTGCGGCGCGGATGACTACCTGACCAAACCGTTCTCCTACGTCGTCCTGCTCGCCCGGCTCCGCGCGCTGCTCCGGCGCCGCCCGATCCCCCGGCCCACCATTCTGACCTCGGGAGCGGTCGAGCTCGACCCCGGTGTTCGGGAGGTACGACTCTCGGGGGAACCGGTCGGGCTCACCCCCACGGAGTACGGCCTGCTCGAATACATGTTGCGCAACACAGGTCGCGTGGTCAGCAAAACCGAACTCCTGGACCATGTCTGGGACACCGCCGGGGACATCGACCCGAACGTGGTGGAGGTGTACGTCAGCTACCTGCGGCGCAAGCTCGGCCCGGACGTGCTGACGACCGTCCGCGGGGCCGGGTACCTCCTGCAGTCGTGAGGTGGCTCTGGAGGTTCGGGCTCCGGACCCGCCTGATGGCGATCGGCGTCAGCGGGCTCGCGATGGCCCTCGCGGCCGCGGGTGTGGTGTTGTAAGGCGGCCAGTCCGACACGAACGCCAAGACCAACGAAGGCGAGGCGCGGGCCGTGGCGGACCAGGTGGCCGCGATGGTCGACGACAACCGGCTCCCCAACCCGATCCCGGTGTCCGGCGCCCAGCTGGTCCAGGTGGTCGACGCTCAGGATCGGGTCATCGCCGGTTCGCTGACGGCCGACCGGTTGACGCCGCTGCTCCGGCCGGCCGAGCTCGGCGCGGCGGAAGGCAGGTCGGCCCTCGTTGTCGCCGGTGACAGGGCCGGACTGGACGGGCCGCTCCGGGTCGTCACCCTGGCGGCAGGTCCGGCCGCCAACCGGCAACACGTCATCGTGGGGGTGCGGGTCCGGGATGTCGAGCGCAGCGCATCGGAGCTCCGGACGGTACTGCTCTTCGGCTTTCCGCTCTTGCTGGCGGTGCTGGCCGCAATCGCCTGGCGAGTGATCGGCTGGACGCTGGGGCCAGTCGAAAGCCTGCGGGAAGCGGCCGAGCGGATCGGCGGGACCGGCCGGGACGAAAAGCTCCCGGTCCCCACCGCCAACGACGAGATACATGCCCTGGCAACCACTTTGAACACCATGCTGGACCGGTTGGCGGCGGCCAGAAGGCGGCAGCGGGACTTCGTGGCCGACGCAGCTCACGAATTGCGTAGCCCGCTGGCAAGCATCCGCACCCAGTTGGAGGTGGCCGAGCACCTCGGCGACGGCGGGACCCTGCCGCACGATGTGCTCGCTGACGTGGACCGGCTCTCCGCCGTGATCGAGGACCTGCTGTTACTGGCCAAGGCCGATGCCCATGCCAGGGCACCCGCGGTGCCCACCGCCTTCGAGGTGCGGGCCCTGCTCACCGAGATCGCCGCAGCGAAGACCATCAGCCCGGCCCAGGTCAGCGTGGCCACCGGCCCGGCCGTGCACATTCTCGCCGACCGGGCCGAAATCCGCAGAGCCGTCACGAATCTCGTAGACAACGCCGCCCGATATGCCCGCGAATCAGTTGAGCTTGCCGTCGCCCGGGAGCCGGGACTGGTCCGGATATCCGTCACCGACGACGGCCCCGGCATCGACGAGTCGGACCGGGAGAAAGTGTTCGACCGATTCACCAGGCTCGACGACGCCCGCGACCGCGAAACCGGCGGCACCGGACTTGGGCTTGCGATCGTCCGCGAACTGATCCGCCGCGCCGGCGGCGCGGTGGCGTTCCGCGATCCCGACGGGCCGACCGGAATCACCGCCGAAATACGGCTTCCCGACTGTTAGGTGGGGTCGTGGTCGGCCGGACAGCTGTTCGTTGTTCCGTCGGAAGTGCCTCGATGGGCCGTGGTCCGATCTCCAGCACGCCCGAGTAGGTGTCGAAAGCCGCAGGCGCTGCTGCATCTCGCTGATCGGCCGAGCAGAACGGGGGAACGGCGACCTCGGCGACGGCGCCACAAATAGAAATGCCTGTGCAGCGGATGGACCCGTGATCCCGGGCAGGCTCCACCTCAACGCATGGGCGGCTCGGACCATGGTTGAGCCCGGGTGAGCGCTCGCCCCGCGGCTGCGGCCACAGCCAAGGCATCATGCACGCCTGCATCGATACCCTTTTCGAAATCGTCCCCTGCCGTGGCCATCGTGTTGGTGACGTGGGCGAAGCACACGACCGCCGCGCGGCGAGCCGCTGCGTAGGCGTACAGGCCCGCAGCTTCCATCTCGACACAGACCGCACCCATTTGCTGGGCGTGCGCGATCGCCGCTTCCGTCTCCCGGTACGGGGCGTCGGTGGTCCACGACGTCCCGGTCACCACCGGCTCGGGCAATCCGGTGAATGCCCCGTGCAGAGCGGCCTGCAGCCACGGATGAAGGTGACTCCAGGGTGCCGGCGGCTGATAGTGATGGCTGGTGCCCTCATCACGCAACGCCCGCTCGATCAGCACGAAACATGGCGCGCTCAGTTGCGGTGAGATTCCCCCGGCAGAGGTGATACTCAAAACCAGATTTGCTCCGGAGGCAGCGAGTTGCTCTGCGACCAGCACCGCGAAAGGCGCCCCCACCGCCATACCGACCACGCCGATGACCAATCCGCCGACCTCCAGCGTCCACATTTCGGTGTGGTAGCAAGCCCATCCCGGATGACGACGGCCGCGGCCGGACACCTGCAGGTAACGGACGATGTCACCATCGGGATCGAGCAGGCAGACATCAGGCACCGGCACGGTCGGCAACCCCCGTTGCCGACGACCCTCCCGTAGCAGGTTCGCCGGTTCGAACTTCGAGACCGCCACGAAGTCCTTCCCGATCAGTAACGGAGAGGACGTAGATTCAGCAGCCACCCCACCATTACAGCAGCAGAGCCGCCACCCTCCCTGATTGCGCGAATCCGTCGGATCTACGTCGGCCTGCCGATTCCTGGGCGGGGCCGAATCGCAAGGCCCGGACGGGAGCGGCGACGGAACCGGTCACCAATGAGTGAGCAAGAAGTGATTGACCAGCAGCGCCACCGCGACCTGAACACCGAGTAGGTATTTCGCCGACTTCGGCGGCAGAAGCGCAGTTGCCGCGACCAGCCAGATGGCGAACGGTAACCAGATGCGTTCCGTTTCCGCTTTGCTCAGCCCGGTGACGTCAGCTATCAGCACCGCGAGCAGCGCCGCGCAGGCCAGGACGGCGGGGACGAATGTGTCGGATCCACCACGGCGGCGACGCAAGACGGACGGAACCGCGCGGGCCAATCCGGCGGCCACTGCCGGCCCGGCGGAGACAGCGAGCGCGGCGAGGTTCGCCCAGACGAAATACGCGTAGGGCCGCTGGGCGGCGACGCCCTGGTAATAACGCCCCGTGAGTAACGAAACCCCCTGGAACCAGTTGAATCCGGCAGTCGTCATCCCCCCCGCGACCGCCGCCGCACCGACGGCGACCAGGGGCCACCGGAAAAGGTCGGAGACCCGGCCGGAAAGGCCCAGGGCCAGCGCGGCGCCAAGGACCAGGCCGGTCAGAATCAAGCCGTAGGACAAATACCCGGTGAGGCCGAAAAGAATCCCTCCGATGATTGCGAGGAGAGACCCGCCGAACCGACCGCGACGTACACCCACCACCGCAAGCGCTATCGACCAGGCGGCAATTCCGGCGAACAGACCGTCTGCTGACACACCGATCCAGATTGCGCCGGGAAAAAAGATCAGGAAGGGGAAGGCCGTCCTGGCGGCGTCGGCCGACCCGCACACCGAAATGGTCACGGCGACAGCAATTCCGGCCGAGGACCCGACCAGCACGACCAGCAGTCCGGCCCATCCGCCACCCGGCAGACCGAGGTGATCGAGCGCCCAGAAGACCAACGTCGCCAACGGCGGGTGACTGGAAACGTGGGTGGCAAATGAGCCGGGTCGAAAATCGAGAATGTGATCGGTGAACGTCCTCACGAAGGCACCGGGATCAGTGATCGCGCTTGCGGTCGGTAGGTATTCATCCGGGGTAGCCAGCCGGCCGGCCCACCCCCTCTGCCACCCGTCGATCAAAGCCAACGCCGACGTCCAGGCCACCGAGGCGGCATATCCGAGCAGCAGGAGTCGCCGCCACGGCAATCGCCGGGCCACATCAGGCCCGTACCGGAACCCGGCCCAGCCCAGGACCAACGCGACCGGCGAGGCGGCCCCGACATGCGGATGGACGTCGGCGGACAACGGCGGCGCACTGAGAATCATCCGGGTACCGAACGCCAGCAGAATGACCCCGACCACCGCGGCCGCACCTATCAGCGCGAACGCGACCCCCACCGCGCGACGGTCACGGCGGAACTCTCCATCACCGACCATCGACCCGGCAAATTGTGCAGTGCTATCACGCGGCACGATGATCCCACCACCTCCCCGACTCGATCGCTTTCACCTGCGGTCGACGGACAGCGAGGATATCGCGGAACCGTCGACCCGGATATTTCGGAGTTCTTACCATTTGCCGAAGAGCTTCCCATTCAGTAACGCAGCGACATAGGTGGCGCTACCGAGCCTCGCCTGCAGTATGGTCGCTGAACTGACCTCGGCACGGTCGAAAAACGGCCACGACGGATCGCAATCAGGTTTCGCGCTTGGGGGATCATGAATACATCGACAGTGGCTGTCCTGCTGCCCTGCCGCGATGAGTCGTTGGCGTTGCCGACGGTGTGGGTGTGGCGGCTGCCGGCCCTTTCGACCGGTTTCCCCCTGCCGTGAGCAGCCCGCTGTCGATCTCCGACACCGGCCTGAGGCAGGGCGGGATGCACCTGCTTGTCCCGAACGGCGCCCGGAGAGCGCTGCCGATAGCCCGCTGGACCGGCGATTGCGACCGGGCCGACCAATCGATGTTGTCCAGGTGCCACGGCCCCACGCTGGACGTCGGCTGCGGGCCGGGCCGATTGACCGGCGCACTGACCGACCGCGGCATCCCGACACTGGGCATCGACATCTCCCGCGTCGCCGTCGCGATGACCAGGATGCGCGGCGCGATGGCGCTGCGCCGCGACGTCTTCGACGCCCTCCCCGGTGAGGGCCGGTGGGACCATCTGCTGCTGGCCGACGGCAACATCGGCATCGGCGGTGACCCACTCCGCCTGCTGCGACGATGCCGGACACTGCTGTCCCGGTTCGGAACGCTGCTGTTGGACCTCGAACCTCCCGGCTCCGGACTGCTGGTCGAACACGTCCGGTTGGAACACTTCGGACGGCTGAGCACCCCGTTCCGCTGGTGCTGGCTCGGAGTCGACTCTCTGCCCCGGCTCGCCACGGCCGCCGGTCTCACCGTCGGATCGGTGTGGTTGGGCGATGAACGGTGGCAGGCCGAACTCGAGATCAACCCCATGGCCACCGACGAGATGTGAACAGCATGCTCCGAGCCCGGCAATTCGCCATAGCCAACCGAAGGAAGTGAATCCCGATGCCGGAATCCGCCACTCCCACGCCATCGCCACCACGCCGGCCGCCCGCCTGGTGGCCGCACTTCAGCAGTCCCCTGCGCTCCACCGCCCTGACCGCCAGGATCGGGCGCCTGCTCGGGATCTGTTTCAGCATCTGTTTCGTCACCGGCCTGCTCAGCCGTTACCAACAACATCCATGGGCCTGGCTTCCCGAACCGGCCAGCCCCGTCTGGGGTTACCGCGTGACGCAGGGCATTCACGTCGCCACCGGAACGGCGACCATTCCGCTGCTGTTGGTGAAGCTGTGGTCGGTCTACCCGAACCTGTTCCGATGGCCCACGATTCGCTCGCTCAAACACGCTGCGGAACGGTTCTCCGTGTCCGTCCTGGTCGCCGCCTCGATAGTGCAATTGGTGACCGGATTTCTCAACATCCTCAACTGGTACCCGTGGCCATGGTCGTTTGTTTCGGTGCACAACTTCCTCGCCTACGTGGTCATCGGTTCGATACTGCTGCACATCGGCATCAAATTGCCCGACATCAAATACGGCCTGCAGGCCAAGCTCGGTGATGGGGACGTCCTCACCGAACTGCCATGGCAGGACAACCCGGATGCGCACAGCAACGCCGGCACCCTGCCGCCGCCGCCGGCAGCGGCGCTCACCCGACGGGGACTGCTGATCACCAGCGGCCTGGGCATCGGCGCAGTCGTCGCCACTTCGATCGGCCAAACCGTCACGCCTCTGGAGCCCATCGGACTGCTGGCCGTCCGCCAGCCCAGCAAGGGCCCGCAGCGTGTCCCGGTCAACCGCACCGCCGATCAGGCCAAGGTCATCGCCGCGGCCTCAGCCGCCGACTGGACGTTGACCGTCGACGGCCCACGGCCCTACACACTGACGCTGGACCAGATCGAAAAGCTGGCGACAACCCAGGACCACCTACCGATCAACTGCGTCGAAGGGTGGAGTGTCGGCGCTCAGTGGCGCGGCATTCCCCTGCTGGAGATCGTCACCCGGGCCGGCGGCGACAGCGACTCCCACGTTCGCGTCCGGTCGCTGGAAAAGGACGGGGCGTACAACAACAGCGCGGTCGAGGGCCCCCAGGTGGGCCGGGCGCTACTGGCCACTCACCTCAACGGCGAACGACTGGACATCGACCACGGATACCCGCTCCGACTCATCGCGCCGGACCGGGCCGGCGTCCTCAACACCAAATGGCTCACCAAGATCGAGGTGAGCTGATGCGAACCTGGCGAATCATCCTCTCCGTCGCGGGGATCGTTCTCGCCGTGTTCGGAGCGGTCGGACTGATCGCCGGCGTCCCGATCGGCGCCCTCGCGATCCTCGCGCTCTGGATGATCGGTGCGGTCGTCATCCACGACGGCATCATCGCACCGGTCACCGTCACCATCGGCTGGGCACTGACCAGGACCATCCCGCCGCGGGCCCGCCGATACGTCCAGGCATTCCTGATCGGAGCCGGCCTGGTGACCATCATCGCGATGCCACTGATCCTTCGGCGAAACACCCAACCCGCCAGCAAGGCGATCCTGCAACAGAACTACGCCGGCAATCTCACCGTCCTCCTCGGAATCTTCGCCGGCCTCAGCCTCCTGGCCTATGCTGCGCACATCGCCCATGACCAGCACGCGCGAACGATCAACGGCACATCTTCAGGATCGCAGAGCGGCTGAGCGGCGAGCGGCTCACCCGAGATGACCGGACCGGACCGCCAGTTCACTACCCGGATCGTGCGCCTACTGCCTGGCTCGCATCGGTTGACGTCAGCAGATGAGGTGACATGACCGGTCGTTTGCGGCGGCTGTTCGCCGGGCGCCCCGACAGGTTGATCGCCGCCGGGGCCGCGGTCGTCATCGCCGCGGCAATTGCGATCGTCTCGCCGCCCGCGCAAGACCAGCAGGTCGCGGTCCGCACCGAAGACGTCACCATCTCAGTTCCTGCCGGGCCCGGCTTGGCCGGCTCTGTCGATCTCGACGCGAGTCTGTACATACCGGCAATACCGGGCCCGCTGCCCGCGGTGATCATGGCCCACGGATTCGGCGGTTCCAAGGAGAGCATCGCCCGGGGCGCCAATTTTCTGTCCACGCACGGCTTCGTGGTGTTGGCGTACTCCGCCCGCGGGTTCGGCCGGTCCACCGGTCAGATAGGTCTGGACTCGCTGGACTACGAGGTCCCTGACGGCCGGGCGCTTGTCACCTGGTTGTCCCTCCGACCGGAGGTACTACAGGACGGCCCGGGCGATCCCCGGGTAGGGGTCACCGGCGCCTCCTACGGCGGCGCCTTGTCGTTGATGCTGGCCGGCACCGACAAACGGGTCGATGCGGTCGTTCCGTTGATCACCTGGAACGACCTGTCCACCGCCTTGTTCCCGAACGCGATCGATACGGACCCAGCCACGCCCGGTACACCGGCGGCGGTGAGCGGCACCGGCGACGGGGTGTTCAAGAAATCGTGGGCCGCCGCGCTGCTCGCCTCGGTGATCTCCGGATCGGTGCTGCCCGGCGGAACAACGGGTCCCGGCAACGCGATCAGCAGCGGCGCAACCGCTTCCGGAGGTCTGCCCGGATCGGGAGTCGGGCAGCCGACGGCCGGCTGCGGCCGGCTGATGCCGGCCCTGTGCGCGGCGTACTCGACGGCGGCTCAGAACGGCCACGAATCGGCCGAATTGATTGCGCTGCTGGCGAAGTCGAGTCCGGCGTCGGTCATCGGGAAGATCACCGCGCCCACCTTGCTGTTACAGGGGGAACGGGACACACTCTTCGGTCTGGACCAGGCCGACGCCAATGCCGCCGGGATCGCGGCCGCCGGCACCACGGTCGCGGTCGGCTGGTACGACGGCGGCCATGACGGCGGCTACGTCGACCAGTGGACCCGCGCTCGACTCAACGGCTGGTTCGGCTACTACCTTTCACGTTCGGGCCCCCCACCGACGAAGACCTTCATCTACACCGTGGACGGCCCGGCGTCGGATACCGGTGCCGGGCAAACCACGGCCCGGCAAGCCGACGCCTACCCCGGGACAACCGGGGCAGCTCCCGTCTCGAACGCATCGATCGCACTGGTCGGCGACACCCAAACCGTCGTCAATCCCGCCGGTGGCGCGCCGGCCGGAATCTCCTCCGTGCCAGGACTTTCCGGGGTGGACCCCACCCTGCTCGGCAAAATCGCCGGCGGTCTGCCTGGGCAGACCGCCCGGTTCAGGTCGGCTCCGCTCACCTCGCCGATCGTGATTGCTGGAACACCCAGGATCGCCGTCACGGTGTCCGCGGTTCCGACCCCGGCCGATACCACCGACAGTCCAGCCACGCCGGGCACAGCGGTGCTGTTCGCCTCGATGTCGAAGATCAGCGCGGGGGGACGGCGGACGCTGGCCGGCGGAGCCGTCTCCCCCATCAGAATCACCGGCCTGGTCCTGAACGGCGCCGCCGTGACGGCCCGGGTCGACCTTCCACCGGTTGCCTTTCAAGTCGAGGCCGGATCTACGATCGAAATCGACGTGTCCACCACCGATCAGGCCTACGCCGGATCCAGATCACCCGCTGTCTATCGGATCTCACTCGCATCGAATGGACCGGCCCGGCCGACCACGCAGGCGACAGGCTCCGCCCCGGCGTCGGGGGCGGCTTCGCTGGTCGTGCCGGAGGTCGACGGAGCACGGATATCGGCTGATCCGGTGTCCCCACCGATGGTGATCGGACTCGTAGCGCTCCTGGTGTTCAGCGTCCTTGGTGTGACGCTGCTCGGCCGAGTCCCGGTTCGTCGGCGCGCAGCGAGTGTCGACGCATCGACCGGGGAGTCGATTCCGTTGGAGATCACCGGTGTGGCCAAGTCATATCCCCAGGGTGTCGCCGCAGTCACCGACGTCAGCTTCCGGGTCGAAACCGGCCAGGTCGTGGGGTTGCTCGGGCCGAACGGCGCCGGCAAGACGACCACCCTTCGGATGGTCCTGGGTCTGATCATCCCGACAGCCGGCGAGATCAGAGTGTTCGGAGAGCTGGTCCGGCCCGGCGCGCCCGTCCTCGCCCGGATCGGCAGTTTCGTCGAAGGACCCGGATTCCTGCCGCATCTATCAGGCACCGAGAACTTGGAACTGTTCTGGCGGGCAACCGGCCGACCCGAAAGCGACGCGCACACCCGGGAAGCTCTGCAGATCGCCGACCTGGGCCATGCGATAAACCGCAAGGTGAAAACCTACTCGCAAGGCATGCGGCAACGACTTGCCATCGCCCAGGCCATGCTCGGACTTCCGCCCCTGTTGGTGCTGGACGAACCGACGAATGGTCTGGACCCACCGCAGATCCGGGCGATGCGTCAGGTGCTGCGGCGATACGCCTCGAACGACCGCAGCGTGCTCGTTTCCAGCCACCTGCTCTCCGAGATCGAGCACACGTGCAGCCATGTGGTGCTCGTCCATCAGGGCCGAACCATCGCCGCCGGTACCGTCAGCGACATGGTCGCCGGCTCCGGCCAGATGAACTTCTCCGTCGACGTCACATCCGCCGCCGTCGACGTTCTGCGCGCACTGCCCGGCATCGGCGAAGTCTGGCCGGACCGTCCTTCCCACGGGGGCCTCGCAGCCCAGACCGCCGGTGGCGTGCGGGCGGACCTGGTGGACATTCCCTCGGCGGTCGCCGTCGCAGCGCTGGTCGATTCCGGGCTCTCGGTGACCGCGGCAATCGCACACAACCGCCTCGAAGACGTCTTCCTGCAATTGGTCGGCGCTGCCGACACCAGCAGAACCCAGCAGCAGCCTGACCCGACCGGCCCTGCCACCGTCCTGACGGACGGCCGAACCTCAAGCGCCGCAAGCCGTTCCAGAGCACGGATCGACCGGCCGGCAAGATCACCAGACGGGGGCCGTCCTCCAGCGCGGCCCACTACCAGCGCTCCTGCCCACGATTTTCCTGCCGGCCACACCCTGCGGGTCAGGGTGGAACTGATCCGACAACTCAAGCGCACCCGCACTCAGCTTGCCCTCGGGTTCATGGCCGCACTGCCGTTGATCCTGCTGCTCGCCTTCTCCGTCGGCGGCGGGAGCAGCCCCTCGGGCTCCACGTTCATCGGGCTTGCGACGTCGGGCGCCCCCAACTTCACCGTGGCGGCGCTGCTCTTCTCGGTCTCTTTCCTACTGATCGTGATGGTCGGCCTCTTCTTCGGTGACTCCGTCGCCGCTGAGGCTTCCTGGTCGACGCTGCGGTACCTGCTGGCGATACCGGTCCCGCGACTACGGTTGCTGCGCCAGAAGATCCTTGTCGCCGGGCTCCTGTCCATGGCAGCGCTGATCCTCCTGCCTGCGGTCGCCTACATCATCGGCCTCATTGCCTACGGCTCCGCGCCTCTCACCAATCCTGCCGGTGACCGATTCGGCACCTGGAACAGCCTGGTCCGCATCGGCGTCGTACTCGGCTACGTCATGATCCAGCTGACCTGGGTTGCGGGGCTGGCATTTCTTCTCAGCGTTCTCACCGACGCGCCCTTGGGTGCGGTCGGCGGCGCAGTCCTGGCCGCGATCCTGTCGCAGATCCTGGACCAGATCGACGTCGCGCAAAACCTCCGCCTGTACCTGCCCACCCACTACGGCCCGTCCTGGAGCGCCGCGCTCGGCGACCCCATCGAATGGGACGAGATGGTGCGCGGGGCGTTCACCGGACTCGCGTATGCCGCCGTATTTTTCACCGTCGCCATCCTGGGTTTCCGACACAAGGACATCACCAGTTGAAATCGGATGCGGTGAGCACGCCGGCCCCGCACCTGCCGGCGTCCGGTCAGGGCCGTATTGCTCGCCGACGTCGGCCGGCCCGACCAGACGAGGGCGACTGACCTCCAACTTGCGAGGGAGGTGGCACAATGCGGCATGTCATCATCACCTGAGATCGGCGCTCTCCTCACACCGCCCTCGCAGGCCGAAACCGATGTGCTGGCACGCGGAGTCATCAGTGCGCTCGGCGGACCGGGCGAACTGACGGGGATCCAGTTACTCCTGACGAACGCGCTTTTCCACGCGATGACGGGATTCACCATCGAACCCGCGAGCGCTGCGACGCTCACCGCGCAGGAGTTCGCCGAGGCGCTCCGCCACCGCACGACGATCTTCCGGCAGCGCATCGTGCAGATCATGCTGCTCATCGCGTTCAGCTCCCGACCGTTGGCGCCGACGACGATCGAGCGTGTCACCGAGTACGCCGCGGCGCTGAAAGTGAATGACGACAGGATCGACGTGGCGCAACGATTCGCCGACGGCGCCCTGGACCTGGCGAGCATCGACTTCGCTCGTAACGGCTATCTCGGTGCGGTGTCGGCAGACCGGCTCGCCGCCCTGCACACGGTCGACCTCGACCAGTCTTGGGGCCAGGTGGTCGATGACCCGCGCCTGGCCGAGCGATGGGCGTCGCTGGAGGAGTTGCCGCCGGAAACGCTGGGTCGCGGCGTGGCCGATTTCTACCGGGACCGCGGCTTCATCTATCCGGGCCGACCGGACTCCGCACCGCCCCTGTTGGCTCAGCACGACTGGGCGCACGTTTTGGCCGACTACGGAACGTCGTTGGAAAACGAGATCGAAGTCTTCGCGTTCATGGCCCGCGCCAACGACGACCCGCGGGCGTTCAGCCTGCTCGCGATGGTCGTCAGCCTGTTCGAGACCGGCTACCTCGCGGCCGGAGCCGGCTTGTTCGAAGCCGACCCTGGGCATCTGGCCCAGAAAGGCATGGCCACCCGGCTCGCCGATGCCATGCGCCGCGGAGCCCTGACGACAGGCAGCCACGATCTGCTCGATCTGGACTGGTTTGCCATCGCCGACCGTCCCATCGCCGTGGTGCGGCACGAGATCGGCCTGGTCGACAAATCGCCCGACGCGTTGCACGCCGGCTCGGTCGGTCCGCGGCAGCTCGGCGGCATCACCGCCTACCAGCTCAACTCCGCACGTCAGGCCGCGCTCCGCGAAGGTATCGAGTACCGCCCGTGGGCACCGTCATCCTCTCAGTCTTGACCGCGCATTCGTAGCCCTGGACACGATCACCGTGATGTCACGGACCAGGTCGAAGGGCGCCTCCGGGTCCCCTCGGAAATGATCGACTGCTGACGAGCGCGGATGGTGAACGTCACGGCCCGTATCGGCGGGCCAGGTCACCCAGGCCCGACACCGTCATCGTCGGACCGGTGAAATAGCCGGGGTAAGGGCTCCCCTTCCGGTTCACCCAGGCGGCCTGCAGCCCCGCCCGGCGGGCACCGTCGATGTCCCACGGGTGCACCGCGACGAGCATCAGGTCCGCTTGGTCCACCCCGCAGACCTCGGCCGCGTACCTGTACGCCGCAGCGGCCGGTTTCCACGTCCCGGCATCCTCCACCGATAGCAGCCGTTCGAACTCGTCGCGTACCCCGGCACCGGTCAGCAGACGGTCGGCGACCTCGGTGGCACCGTTGGACAGAGTGATCAACCGGCACCCGGCGGAACGGAGCGCACGGATCCCGTCCGGCACATCGGGATGGACCTCCAGCCCGGCGAAACCGGCCATCACATGGGCAACGGCTTCGTCCATTTCCCGGTCCAGCGGCACCCCGAACAGCACACTGCGCAGACCCTGCGCGGCGAGCACGGCGAACGGCTCGCTCGTCCCGACAACGGTCAAGGCGAATCCGTCCCGCAGCACCCCCGCGAACCACACCCGCAGCAACTCCGGGGGGGCCCCCATCTCGGCGAACCGGCGGCCCAGCGGCTCCAGGTCCGACAGGGTCTCGTTGACATCGAATACCACCACCGGCGGTCGAACAGTCATCCCGGATCAATCCCCTTCAGTCGCAGAGCCACCGTGCATCGACACTTCCCGATTGAACTCCGGTTGCGGCCAGGCCGATCTGGCGGGCTGGTATCCATTCGAACGGATGCGGAAACCCGCTGAGTCCTCCTCGTGACCACACTCCCCCCGCTCGCGGCGCAGGTCGGTCTGGCAATGTTCGGTGGCGGGCTTGTCCACGGCCCGTCTGGAGTGACAAATGCAGCGAAAGGACGTGCGGTGAATCGGATGGGCGGATCTGGTTCGGGACGGCCGACGGTCGGGATCATCGGCGGCTCGGGTCTCTACCAGATGCTCGACGGCGGTGAGACTCTCGAGATCTCGACACCCTACGGACCGCCGTCCGGGCCGATCACCGTCGCGCCGGTCGGGGATACCACCGTGGCGTTCCTGTCCCGTCACGGCCAGCGGCACGAGCTTCCGCCGCACGGGGTGAACTACCGGGCCAACGCGTGGGCGCTGCATGAGCTCGGGGTCCGCCGGGTGCTCGCCCCGTGCGCGGTGGGATCCCTGGACGCGAACCTGGGGCCAGGCGCCCTGGTGGTTCCCGATCAGCTCGTCGACTGGACCACCGGCCGCGCCCAGACATTTCACGATCGATTCGAGAACGGTCCCGTGCACGCATCTTTCGCCGATCCCTACTGCCCTGACGTGCGGACGGCGGTGCTGACTGCGGCGCGCCGGCAGGACTGGGCCGCCCGCGACGGCGGCGCCATGGTGGTCATCGACGGCCCACGGTTCTCCACCCGGGCGGAGTCCCGGTTCTTCGCCGCGCAGGGCTGGATGCTGGTCAACATGACCGGCCATCCGGAGGCGGTGCTGTGCCGCGAGCTCGGCCTGTGTTACGCGCCCATTGCCCTGATCACCGACCTGGATGCCGGTCTGCAGCAGGGCGACGGCGTCACCGTGCAGGAGGTGCTGCGAGTGTTCTCCGGTGCCGTCGACCGGCTCCGCGCGGTGCTGCTCACGGCCGTGGACCTGTTGCCGCGGACGGACTGTCCGACATGTACGAATCCTTGATCGTCACTCCGATCGCAGCGATCCGCGCATCGGGGCGGTGGCGAAGGCGGCGAGTCCGTCCCGATGGGCGATCCGGGCAGCGAAACCGAACGTCCTGCTGGCCAGCGCCGGTGAGGCCGTCACATGCCGCACGTCGCCGATCCGGTACTCGCCCGTGACGACGGGCCGCGGTGCGCCCGGCCCGTATCCGTCGCACACGGCGTCCGCCATCTCGCCGACGGTGCACATATCGCCGGAGGCGATGTTGTAGGCCCCACCGATCCGCCCCGGCGCAGTCAGAGCCAGCACATTGGCGGCCGCGACATCGGCGACATGGATGAAGTCCCGGCGTTGCCTGCCGTCCTCGAAGACCCGCGGTGGAACGCCCGCCTCGCACTTGCTGCGGACGATGCTCGCCACACCGGCGTAGGGCGTGTCCCTGGGCATCCGCGGCCCGTAGACGTTGTGGTAACGCAGGGACACGACATCGGCGCCGCTGGCGGCGGCGAACATGGTCCCGAGATGTTCCTGATGAACCTTCGTCGCCGCGTAGACATTGCGTGGATCCAGCGGCGCCGACTCGGTGACGGACGTGGGGTGCAGGAAACGGCCGCACTGCGGACACGGCGGCTCGAAGTCGCCCCGGTCCAGATCCCGGGCGAGGCGTTGCCCCGGCGCCACCTCACCGTGCTCGGTGCACAGATAACGCCCCTCGCCGTAGACGACCATGCTGGACGCCTGCACCAACCGACCCCGGAATCCATTGCGATACAGCACTTTCAACAGGCCGGCCGTTCCCCCGGCGTTGTCGTGGACGTAGTCGGTGACGTCGTCGAAGTCCACCCCGAGGCCGACCCGCGCAGCTTGGTGGCACACGGCGTCGACCTCGGCGGCGGCGTTGGAAAGGGCCGCCAGGTCGCTCAGCGGGGTAGTCCGATATTCGGCCGCCGGGTTCAGATAGGTCGGTGTCCCGGAATGGGCCGCCGGACTGAGATTGTCGACGGACACCACGTCGTGGCCATGGGCGACGAGCAGGTCGACGATGTGCGAGCCGATGAAACCGGCTCCGCCGGTCACCAGCACCCTCACGAACACCCTCCCGTCCGGGTATACGACGAGGATCGTTCGAGGAGGTGTCGCACCCGCGCGGCGAACCGGCCGCCCGGGTGGCGATCCGCGACATGCACCGCATCGGCCCAGGTGTCGACGTCGCGCAGGGCCGGGAGCAACACCGGATCCCGCCCGAGTCGGATCAGCGAATCCCGTTGGGCCGCACCGGTGTTCGCCGTACTCATCGGAACTCCCCGGAACACGCGGTCGTCTGCCGTGACCATCCCGATCGCCCACCACCCGCCGTCCTCGGCAAGACCGAGAACGGCTCCGCGTGGGGATTCCTCCAGCGTGGACATGGCCGAATCCAGGATGCAGGAGTCGACCTGTGGGGTGTCCATCCCGATCTGCAGGGCCGGACCGCCGCCGTCCTGCCACGCAGCGGTGAGCCGTTCGACCATCGTGGAGCCGCGCTGGGCGATCACCCGGAACCCCGCCGGCAGCCAGGGTCCGGGTTCGCCATCCAGCACCAGTACCCGCTCCTTCGCCCCGGACGCTGCCACCGCGGCCAGGGTGTCGTGCAGCGCCGCCTCGGCAACGGCGGCGGCATCCGCGAAATCCAGTGGCGGGCATAGTCTTGTCTTCACGGTGCCGGCAACCGGCGACTTGGCCAGCACCATCATCTTCACTGCTGCTCCCGCAAGATTCGCGACATGTCCCGGCCCGCCCGCAGCGTCCCCCGGACCGTCCCGGTGACCTTAGAGCGTCCGATGCGCGGCTGGTATTCGACCGGGCTCTCCTGGATCCGCCAGCCTGCCCTCGCTGCCTTGAGCACCATCTCCAGTGGCCACGCGAACCCCCGGTCCGTCATGTCGAGGTCGAGCAGCATCGTCCGGTTGACGGCTCGCATGGGGCCGAGATCGGTGAGCCGCACATCGGTGCGCCGCCGCACCTGGGCCGACAGCCAGCGATTCGCCAGTTGCGAATGCCACGGCCAGGCATCCGACCCGGCGAGCCGGGCCCCGAGCATCAGGTCCGCGTCACGGCTGCGCACCGGCGCGCAAATCGCATCGAGGTCTCGGGGGTGCAGGCTGGCATCGGCATCCATGAATGCCACCACGTCGGAACTGGCGGCGAGCAGACCGGCGTAACAAGCGGCCCCGAACCCCCGACGCGGTTCGACCACGACCTGTGCGCCATGGGCTCGGGCGACGTCGGCAGAGCCGTCGCTCGAGCCGTTGTCGACCACGATGGCCCGGTAGCCGGCGGGCATCCGGGTCAGGACCCAAGGCAGCGCCCCGGCCTCGTCCAGGGTGGGAAGGACGACGTCGACGATCTGACCGTCGTCGCCCCGGCTACCCTGGGTCCGGTGGCTGCTCAGCGGACTCAGGACGCCAGCAGGTAAGTCTTGGCCAGCCGTCCTTGGGGTGCGCCGCCGACCCGGCGACGCAACAGCGCGTCCAGACCGATGACCCGACCGGCCGCCAAGCCCAGGACCGCGAGATGCGCCGCGGC
>JBBRDH010000042.1:0-36410 GCA_038204125.1 Mycobacteriales bacterium | reverse complement strand
TTGAGTTGCCGTAAACAATCGAACCGGACCTGCGGAGCATGCGCCGCCGCTCAGCCCGTACAGCCTGTACAGCCCGTACAGCCCGTACATCCGCGAGAGGCGGACCGCCGGTTCCGCGGCGTGGCCCGCCACCGGGCATCTGCTCCGTCGGGACGATTGGCCGGCAATGAGCGGGGCGGCCGACCAGATCGCGGTTGATCCAATCGGCCGTCCCGGCCGCTAATCGGGCTCGGCCCTGCTGCGTGCTGTCAGCCGGGATACCTTTTCAGTTGTCGTCGTTCTCGTGCCGGACCGGCTCGATGAGCCCGACCAAACCGTGTGCGTAGACGTCGACGAAATTGTTCGCGACGCTGCCGACCCCGGCGGCGAAGATCAGGGTTTCCGGCGTGCCGATCGTGCCGTTGCCGAATTCGATGCCCCACAGTCCAAGGTTCACAATTGGCATGCCGTGGCTGTTGCGTAGGGTTCCGAGACTCTTTCCGCTGCGCGGGTCGTAGGCATTGATCATGCCGTTGTCGACGTTGCCGACCAGCAGTGCACCGCCGAAATCACCCCAGTGTTCCGGTGCGATGGCCATGCCCCAGGGACCCGCGAGCTTTCCGCCGGTGGCCAGGCGCTTGATGAACTTCCCCCTTGTGGAGAAGACGCTGACGGCCGCGGTTCCGGTCTGGCCCGGGGCCGGGGCGTAGGTGACGTAGACACGACCCTTCAGATACGCGACGTTGTACGGGGGTGTCGGCGTCCCGGTCCAGGTCGGGTCGACGAATGCGCCCTTCTTCAGCTGGAGCATTTTGAATTGACCGTCGAAAGCGTCGATGGTGCCGGCGAAGGCATCGGCCGACAACAACATCGGGCCGTGATCCTCGTCCGCGGGGACCAGCGTGAGCCCGGCGTAGAAGCCCGGGTGCTTGACCACCGGAGTGATCTGGGTACCGGGGCCGGACCAGGCGGTGATGGCCTCGGTGGTCGGGAATCCGGTGGCGTCGAACATGTTCTCGTTCCACAGGAATCGGGCGGGCTTGGTGCCGCCGGCGGCCTGCGGCACCGGAAAGCTGGTGGTCGGGTTGAACACGACCCCGGTCGGGGACGCGGCTGAAATCACCAGCGGCACCTGGACGAATTTGTCGACGCCGTTCGCGCCCTTGTAGAGCGTGATCGTGTTGGAGTTCTGGTTGCTGACCCACAGCGGCGTGCCGGGGCCGGCCGCGGTCTTGGGCCCGAAGGCGATGCCCCACGGGTTCTTCACGTTCGGGTCGACCAGCAGCGGTTTGAGCTCGGGCAGGTCTGACACCAGGTTCACCTGCCGGAAGGCGTCGTCGCCGTCCCGTCCGTCGCGGCGGCCGGATGCTGAAGAGGGGGTCGCGGTACCGATCAGCAAAGCGGCAACGGCGGCTGCGGAGACCAGCGCGGGGGTGAACCGCCGGCGCCTCGCCCTGCTGGGTCGTGCCCCGATCAAATCGGAAACTCCGAGCAACGACCTGCGATGACTGTGCATGCTGGCTCCTTCACCATTGAGGGACTGAGGGACCGAACGTGAAGCTGAGGGACCGAACGTGAAGCCGAGGGACCGAATGTGGGGCTGAGGGGCGGAAAGTGAGGCGGCGCTGGTCATCGGATCGAACGCGGCGCCGTTCCACACCGTCGAACCGAACGCCTCTGACGACAACCCCCAAAACTGGGTCTTGTCCAGCACGCAAGCCCGCGCTAGAACCTCAGCCCCCGGGGGATTTGGTGACGTTTCGACGCACACCATGTACGCTGAGTGGTCGAATGACTACTGAGTGCGTTTAGTCGCGCGGCAGGGACCACGAGTCGAGGAATCGGCGCGGGGCGTGCGGGGCCTTGATTGATCCGGGGGGACTGTGACGAAGCTGGGGGGCGGGTCACCGCTCGCGACCGGGTCCCCCGGATTCGCTCGACCTGTCGGCCCGATGGCGCAGCTGGGGTCCACGATTCGACGGGTCTTCGGCAGACCGCTGGGCATCAGCGCCCGGGCGCGGTGGCTCTTCTTCTGGCTTGCGCTGCTCAATCTTCTGTTGGGTGGATCCGGCCCGCTGACCTCCGCTCGAGGGTTTGTCCTGCTGGTCGGACTCTCCACGCTGCTCGCCCTGGTGGGGTCGTGCGTGTTCGTGTACGTGTCAGGCCGGGTGCCGCTGGGGCTGGACCTGCTGGACGCGGTGGCGATCACCGGACTGGCGTTCGCCTCCCCGAGTCCGCAGACGGTTGTCGGGTACCTTTTCGCTTCGATCTGGTTCCGCGGGCTCTACGGCTCGACCTGGCGTTCGCTGGCCCGCAGTGGTGGCTACGTCGCTGCCATCGTTGCCTCCGGTAGCCTCCTGACGCTGACGTCCGCGGTCACCGATCCGCGACTGGCGCCAGGTCTGGCCCTGCTGCCGTCGCTGTTGATCACGATCGTCGTCGCCCGCCAGCTGGGCTCCGGCCTGACGGCACGGGAACAGAGCCTGCTCCGCGACGCCGCCCTGTCCGATGCGGGTGCGCGACTGCTGGAGCTGCCTGACGCGGTAGCGATCAGATCCCTGGCCGGAACCGCCGCGGTGCAGATCTGTGTGGCGACTCCAGGGTTGCGCATTCTCACGGTGGTCCGCGGTGCTGGCAGTTTGCGGGTCGAAGGCGGAACGGGCGGTTTGGTCACCGTGCCGGCAACCCTGCCGAGCGAGGTGTTGGCGGGTGATCCGGCCGGCCATGAATTGCGGGTGGCGGAGCGGGCGCCGCTCGATGATGCCGTAGGCAGCGTCCTGGAATGGGAGTGCGTGAGACTGACCGAGCACGGTGAGGAGGCCTGGATGCTGGCCGGTGCGTCAAAGGCCGAGCTGATCCAGGCAATGCCGGCGGTGCGCAGTTTGGCCAACCAGGTCAAGCTGGCCCTGCGCAACAGCGATGTGCACACGGAGCTCGCAGCGCAGGCCCACACCGACTCGCTCACCGGGCTGGCCAACCGCGGGTCCTTCACGGACTCGGTGACGTCAGCCCTGCTGGGAACTGAGGCAGCCGACATACGAGTGCTTTTCGTGGATCTGGATGACTTCAAGGACGTGAACGACGTGTTCGGGCATCGCGCCGGCGACGAGTTGCTGACCACAGTTGCCAACCGCATTCTGAGTTGCGTCCGGCCGAAAGACACCTGCGCGCGTCTCGGTGGCGACGAATTCGCGGTTCTGCTCCGGGGCGCCGACGACGTTTCGGCGGTATACGTGGCGGAGCGGATTGTTGGCTGCGTCGCGGAGCCCATTCATCTTGGTCGGGTCACCACCCAGATCGGGGTCAGCATCGGCATCTCGGCCGGGACACCGAATGCCGGGATCGAAGATGTGGTCCATCAGGCCGACGTCGCCATGTACGCCGCAAAGGCGTATGGAAAAGGCCGGGTCCAATTGTTCGATGCCGGACTGCTCCACGCCGACGCCTCCAGGGCCCGGTTCGACAAAGAACTCGCGGGTGCCGCCGCTGCCGGGCAGTTGTCGGTGCATTATCAGCCGATCCTCTCGTTGCCGGACCTGCGATGCACGGCGGTCGAGGCGCTGGTCCGCTGGCAACACCCCATTCGGGGCCTGTTGTCGGCCGCGGAATTCATCGAGGCGGCCGAACGGACCGGGGCCGTCATCGAGATCGACGACTTCGTGCTCGGGCAGGCTTGCGCCGACGTCGCCGGGTGGCTCGACGGCCGTCCGGATGTCGAGCTGCAACTGCACGTCAACATCTCGCCACGGCAACTGGACCAGGACTGCTTCGTCGACAACGTGACCACCCGCCTTCGTGAGACCGGCCTGACGCCGGGTGGTCTGGTGGTGGAGCTGAAGGAAGCGGGCTTCCTGAACTCCCGGTCCACCATCGCCAATCTAAGATCGCTCTCCGCGCAGGGTGTGGGCTTGGCGATCGACGATTTCGGTACCGGTTATGCACCGTTGCGCACACTCAGGTCGCTGCCGATCAGCGTCATCAAATTCGACTCGACGTTCATCAGCGAGGCCCTAGTGAACCCGGTCGACCGGGCCGTCATGGAAGCGATCGTCCGGATGAGCACCCAACTGGGGTTTCGGACCATCGCCGAAGGGGTGGAGCGCCCGGACCAGCAAGAGCTCCTGCGACGCATCGGCCCTGACGCCGTTCAGGGCTTTCTCTACCTGAAACCGGTTCCGGCACAGCAATTCTGGACTTGGCTGCAGTCCAACCTGGCTGGCCCGCGCGCCAGTACCGGCAACGTCATCGACCTCCGACGGCCCCTGCTGGCCTGAGAGCATCTGCGCAAGAGTTGCGCATGCGCAGTACTTGCGTATATCCTTCCCGGGTGGCCGATCCGCTTTTCGAGAACATCGACGCGGCAAGAGCTCTGCTCGATCTACCGATGCCGGAGTCCGAGGTCGAGTTGACCGAGGTATTGACCAGGGTGCAGGAACACATCACGGCGGCGCTGGACGAGACGATGGCCAGGGCCGCGTTGGGCGGTGCGTCGATGCGGACGATCGCCTCGTATGCCCAGGTGGCACCGAACAGTGTCCCGCCGCGGCTGGCCAGATCGACGGCACTGGCCGCCTACGCCGAGAGCGGAAAGGTCACGGCCGAGGCGCTGGCCGTGGCCAGGGCAGATCAGAAGAGATTCACTTTCACCCCACGCAGGAGGACGACATGACCGACGTCAATTACACCCACATCGCATTTCTGCTCGACCGCTCCGGTTCGATGATGAGCATCAAATCCGATACCGAAGGCGGTTTCGACGCCTATATCGAAACGCAGCGCAAGCAGAGCGGTCGCTGCACCGTGACGCTGGCGCAATTCGACGATGAGTACGAGGAGGTCTATGCCGGGCGGGCCGTCGCCACCGTGCCGAAGCTGGATCTGCAGCCGCGGGGATCCACCGCCCTCAACGATTCGATCGCCACCCTGGTCCGGTCGACGGGTGCGTACCTTTCTGCCATGCCCGAGAAGCGTCGTCCGGGCTCGGTCATCTTCGGCATCATGACCGACGGCATGGAGAACGCCTCCCGGGAATGGACCCGCCCGGCGATCAAGGCACTCATCGAGGAACACGAGCAGAAGTACGACTGGACCTTCTCCTACCTGGGGGCGAACCAGGATGCGATCGAGGTCGGCGAAAGCATGGGCATTCCGGCCGCCCGGTCGCTGACCTACGGCACCGGCACCGGCAACGTCCAGGCGGCGATGGATGCCTACGGATCTTCCTCGGCGTCCCTGCGGCAGGCGGTGGCTGCTGGTGTCGACGCGGCTGCTGCCCGGGCGGACATCGCGTACTCCCCTGCCCAGCGCGTTGCTGCCGCCCCGCCGCCCGAGCCGGATGAGTCCGCTTCTCCTCGGCCGCGACTGCTTCGTCGCGTCACCGGCAGTCCCCGAAAGTCCTGATGTTCCGAGCCGGGCACCACCGAGTCAGGTGATACGCAGCCGGGCAAACACCAGGCCGGTCCGGCGAGCGTGTCGATTTCTGGCAGGGTTGGCCGTCTGACAGGTGTGTGACGTTCTCGTCCGCGGATGGCCACCGGCGTCATGAAGGAGCTACCGAATATGTCGAGCAGCACGTGGGACCTGATTCATACCGAACGCAGGCGACTGGTCGAGGACCTTCAAACCCTCTCAGCCGAGCAGTGGCGCGCGGCTTCGCTGTGCGCCGGGTGGGACGTGCACCGGGTGTTGGCGCACCTGGTGGTCCTGACGAAGCAGACGCCGCCGAAGTTCTTCGCCAGGTTCCTGGCCTCGGGCTTCCAGTTCGACAAGATGGGCGCGAAAGACATTGCCCGCGAACAGAAGGCGACGCCGGAGCAGACGCTGGCCGAACTCGTCGCGCACATCGATGACACCAGTGCCCCGCCCGGCCCTGTGGATTCGTGGATAGGTGAGTTCGTGGTGCACGGAGCCGACATCCGCCGGCCGCTCGGCATCGCCTACAGCCCGCCGCTGGCCACCACCCGGCAGGTCGCGGACTTCTACAAGAATTCCAATCTGCTGATCGGTTCGAAGAGCCGCATTGCCGGGGTGCGGTTGGCGGCCACCGACACGGACTGGTCGCACGGCACTGGTCCCGAAGTGTGCGGCCCGATTCTCTCGCTGGTCCAGGCAATGACCGGCCGCGCCGTGGCGGTCGCCGACCTCACCGGCGACGGAGTGTCGACGCTGACGGCGAAGATGCCCGCCCGCTGAAATCGCTGGGCCGTACGGATACGGTGTGGCGGTGCGCGGAGATCCGGTCGCCGTCTGCGCGGCGGGCGAGGCGGCGTGGCATGCCTGCGCTTACACCGGACTGGGCGCCGACTGGCGCTCGGACGCCGGGCTGGGGTGGTCGCTCGGCGTCCCCCACCGGTTTCTGCTCGCCGGGGTGACGCTCACTGCTCGCCCTGCCCTGCCGCCAGTTTTCGTTCACGGTCGGCCGGGAATCCTCCGCGACAGCTGGGCCGCCCTTCGGCCCGGTGATCTGCCGGGTTGGAAGGCTGAAGCAGCGGACCCCTGGATGATCAGGGAGCCGGGCTGCCGCGAGCCCGACGGTCCTGCGGATGTGGACATCGCCCCGACGCGAGATGCGTTGCTGTACGAGGCAACAGCGTTCCGCGCGAATGGCGGGTCGGCGCAGACCCCCGGTGAACTGCACCCTGCGGGAAGCGACGGATTTCCCGGGCTCACCCTTCTCCTTGCCTGGCGTGGTGGAGTCCCCATCGGAACCGCGTTGAGCGTGCGGCACGCCCTGGGTGTGGTGGTCTCCGGGGTCGCGGTGGTTCCCGGAGAACGTCGACGGGGCGTGGGCCGAGCACTGACCGCGGCCGCTGCGCTGGTGGCTCCCGGCTTCCCAGCGACCTTGTCGGCCAGCGACCTCGGCCGGTCGGCATACCGGCAGTTGGGCTTCGTCGAGCTGCACCGACCGTTGCATTGGACGCCGCCTTCAACTCGCTGAACGGGACTTGCCGCCGGCCGAGTTGCGGTCCGCCGCGGTCGTGCCAGGCTTGACCGGACGGACCTTCGTCCGTCTGCGGCACCATTGGAGAGGCCTTCACATGTCCAGACGTTCGGAGCCATGGCCGGCTGGTACGCCGTGCTGGGTCGATATCGCAGTCCCGGACGTGGCCGCGTCCACTGCGTTCTACGGCGCCGTGATGGGGTGGTCCTTCGTCGACAGCGGCGAGGAGTTCGGGCACTACAACATCGCCCAGGTCGACGGTCATGCCGCCGCTGCGATCGGCCCGCGACAGGACGAGAACCAGCCGACCGCCTGGACGGTCTATCTGGCGAGCGATGACGCCGATGTCACGGCGGCAGCGATCTCTGCCAACGGCGGCATGGTGATCGCTGCGCCTTTTGATGTTCCAGGAAACGGCCGGATGAGCGTCGCGTTGGACACAGCCGGCGCCCCCTTCGGGGTATGGCAGGCCGGCGGCACCATCGGCGCCGAGATCGTCAACGAGCCGGGCGGTCTCACCTGGACCGATGCCCGGCTCACCGATCCCGGCGCTGCCCGCGACTTCTATGCCGCGGTCTTCGGATATCGATATCAGTCGTTGGATGGCGCGCCGGACGATTACCAGATGTTCGACCTCGGCGGCGGCCCGCTCGGCGGAATGGGCGGGATGATGCCCGGCGAGCCGGCCACCCCGTCCCACTGGGTGCCGTACTTCTCTGTCGCCGACGTAGATGTCGCGGCGGCCGCGGCAACTGGAAGCGGCGGGCGGTTGCTGGCCGATCCCAGAGACACCCCATTCGGCCGGATGGCGTTCCTGACCGACCCCGACGGGGCGGCCTTCGCCCTCGCTTCCCCACCGCCCGGCTGATTTCGGGCCACGACCACTCAACTCATCTCGAGAAGCACTTGGCTGAAACGGGTTTCGACCAATGAGAGGTGGGGCCAGGGTCGTGAGGCCGGCAGGCTGGGCGGTCTGCTGGGGTAGGTGTGTCCGGTCGGGGTGGTGAGGTTGATGGTTCCGGCGTTGTAGATGTCGGGTGGCCTGACGGAGTTGAGCCACCCGGGTGCCTCTTTAGAAAGATTGCAAGCCGCGCACAGACCTTGCCGACTGCGGTGTCGGCGGCGGTGCGGAGCGCTGCGTAGACGGCGACGCCTTGGCGACGGGCAGCAGCGCGGACAGCCGGGTCATCGTGTCCGGCGCGGGCCGGATCGACACATACCGATCCGACACGGCGCCGCGGACCTTGCCGAGCACCGCTTCGACGTCCAGCCGGCAGGCAATCGCCGCCGCCCGACTCGACGCCGACACATCCCCCAACGACGGCGGATCAGCTGCGATCAACGCATCGGCCCGCCGCCGATCCGAAGGGGTCAGTCAGGCGAACTGATCCACGACCAGCATCGCCCGCCCGCTCCGAGGTCACCCCCGACCGCAAAGCCGCCAGGGTGCAGGGCAGCTTCCTGGGCATGGCCAACGGCCTTGCCCGGCTGCCCGAGCGGTGTCGGCCCTGGGCTATTTCGCTCTTGCTCGCATGGGTCGGTACGGTCGCGGGACCGTCCCACTATTCGGACCCCGCGAGGCACGCCGGTGGTCCTCCCAGGGTGGTTCCCAGGCCGAGAGCAGGTATTCGATGGCATGTCGTCTCAGTGAGCTCGTCCTCGGTTGCCGCGAACCCGAGGTGCTGGCGCGGTTCTGGTGCGACGTACTCGATTTCGTCGTGCTCGATCGCGAGGACGACGGCTCGGTGGAAATTGGGCCGCGGGAGGGGTTCGGTGGTCCGCAGCCGACGATCATCCTCAGTCGCGCGGATGAGCCGGAGAAGGGCAAATCCCGGCTGCACATCGACGTCAACGCCACCGACCGTCAGCAGGACTCCGAGCTCGAACGTCTTCTGGAGCTCGGCGCGCGCCCGGCCGACATCGGCCAGACGGGCGAGGAGTCGTGGCATGTCCTGACCGACCCTGAGGGCAACGAGTTCTGCCTGCTCAAGGCCCGCCTCGACCCTCTCTGATACCGATCACACCCACGCTGATGTAGACGGCCCGGCGGGTGCCTCAACTCGGTCTCGGTGTTGCCGAACAGGAAACAGGAACCAACGGCTGTCTCCCCCAGCCCGGTTGCCGGACATCCACCCCGGTTCGCTCTGCGAACTGGCTCGACGCAGCGCCGAACGAGCGACACAGGGCTAGGGTCACGCCTACCTGGGTCGGCTGCGACGGCCCGGGGCTGCTGCTGATCGCCCCGTCGAAAGCAGCGACATCCCGAATTGGGACGCGGGCAGCAGGCTGCGGCCGGCGAGGAGAGCCCGATGCCCGACGTAGCCGATCCCCCTGCCTCCCATCCTCCTGTCGTCAGATCCGATCTCCCGGCCGCCTTTCGTCCTGAGCTGCAGAAATCTCCCGCCACGCCGGAGTCAGGGCCGCCCGTGACCAAACGGGTCAGCTGGAATTTCATCTCGCTGTACACGGCCGCGTTCATGGGGACGATCCTGCTGTTCCTCGCGCCCGTGCTGGTCAGCCTTGCGCTCAAGGTGAATTCCCTGGTCGGCATCGACCAGGCACCGAAGAGTCTTGCCCTGGTCACCGGAACCGGCGCGCTGCTGTCGATGTTCGCCAATCCGTTCTTCGGCAGGATGAGTGACCGCACGGCGTCGCGGCTGGGCATGCGGCGGCCCTGGATGGTCATCGGCCTGGCCGGCGGTTCCTGCGGCATTCTGGTGGTCGCCGTGGCACCCGACATCCCGGTGGTGCTCGTCGGGTGGTGCATCGCGCAGGTGTTCTTCAACGCCCTGCTCGCCGCCCTGGTGGCGGTCTTGCCGGACCAGGTCCCGGCCGCCCAGCGCGGGATGGTCTCCGGTGTCCTGGGCGTCTGCCTGCCGATCGCGTCGGTGAGCGGCACTTTCGTCGTGCAACTGTTCAGTGCCAGCCGGTTTGCGATGTTCCTGGTGCCATGCGCGATCGGCGGATTCTTCGTTCTCCTGTTCACATTTACCTTCAACGACCGTCGGCTGGCAAAGGCGGACCGGCCCGATTGGTCGCTGCGGGAGTTCCTCGGTACGTTCTATGTCAATCCTCGCAACAACACGGACTTCGCCTGGGCTTTCGCCAGCCGCTTCATGTTCGTTCTGGCCTACGCCTTTCTGACCACCTATCAGGCGTATTACCTGCTGGACAAGATCGGCAGCGTCGAGGCCGCTGTGCCCCATCAGATATTCCTCGGCACTCTGGTCCAGGCATTCTTTGTCGTAACAGCTTCTCTGGTCGGCGGCAAGCTTTCCGATCGGACGGGCCGGCGGAAGATCTTCATCCTCGCCGCGTCGATCGTCTACAGCATGGCGATGTTCTTCATCGCGGCCGCCAGTAGCTTCAACGGCTTCCTGGTGGGGATGGCCATCGGCGGCTTCGGCTTCGGAATCTATGTCGCCGTTGATCTTGCGCTGGTGGCCGATGTGCTGCCCGACAAGGCAAACATCGCAAAGGACCTGGGTGTGTTCAACATCGCCGGCGCCCTGCCCTTCTCGATAGCGCCGGCAGTCGCACCGGCCATCCTGGCGATGGGCAGCGGTAGCTACGGCCTGCTCTATGCGGCGGCCGGAGTCAGCGCCGTCATCGCAGCTGTCGCGATCCTGCCCGTCAGGCGGGTCAGGTAGGCCCACCAGGTGTCAGGCGTCGACCCGGCGGAGGCGCCAGGCGGCCGAGCCGATCAGCACCACCGCATAGCTGGACATCACCGCGAACCCGGTCCAGGGCGCCAACGCGTGGGCAAGTCCGGACGGACCGTTGACCAGGGCGCCGCCGGCATTGGACGGCAGGTACTGGACGAACTTGTCCGTCAACGACGTCGGCAGCAGCAGCGTGAGCGGGGGGACCACGAAGAAAACCGCGACAAAGGTGGTGATCCCCGCCGCGGTGTTCCGCAGCAACGCCCCCAGCGCGAGAGCGGTGAGGCCGGCCACCGTCTCGTACAGCGCCGCGCCCACGACCGAGCGCAGCGCGCCCGGGTCGGACAGCGAGCCGTCCAGTTGCTGCCCGGACAACACCGCCTGGCCCACGAAGAATGCCGTGAAACTGGCGATCACCATGGTGAGGAAGACGACCGCGGCGAAGACGGCCAGTTTCCCCCACAGCGTGGGCAGCCGACGGGGTACCGCCGTCAGGGAGGAGCGGATCATTCCGGTGCTGTACTCACCGGTGATCAGCAGCACCCCCAGGACGCCGATCGCCAGTTGCGCCAGGAATGTCCCGGCCAGGGACGTCGAAATGCCGGATTGACCGGGCTGCAGACCGTGGTGCTGACCGGCGGTGATAGCCGAGAACAGGGCGCCGATGCCGATCATGACCACAATTGCGATCAGGAGCGTGTATCTGGTCGACCGCAGCGATCGGAATTTTGTCCATTCGGAGAGCACCACCCTCTGCTGGGTCACCCGCAGTCGGCTGCGGACGCCGAGGGACGGCAAAGGCGTTGCAGTCAAGATTATCCCGGTCATGACGCCACCGTCGCGGTGTCCGCGACATCAGCGTTCCTGGTGGAACGGTATTCAACGGAATCGTTGGTCAGCGTCATGAATGCTTCTTCCAGAGAGGCCTGCCGGACAGTGAGCTCGAAGACGGGAATGTTGTTCTGCCAGGCGATCGTCCCAATGTGCTCAGCCGTCAAACCGTCGAAGGTGAGCAGATCGGGTTGGTCGGCGGTGACGGTGATGTCCGGGGCGATCAGCAGCTGGCAGAGCCGACTCGCCTCCGGGGTGCGGACGGTCACCGAATGGTTCGAGGCCTTCGCGACGAACTCGTCCACTGTGGTGTCGGCGATCAGCCGACCGCGTCCAATGACGACCACACGCGTTGCGGTCTGGGCCATTTCACTCATCAGATGGGACGATACGAACACCGTGTGCCCATCGGCGGCCAGGTCCTTGAGCATGGTGCGCATCCAACGGACCCCTTCGGGATCCAGTCCGTTGACCGGCTCGTCCAGGACGACGGTCTGCGGGTTCCCGAGCAGCGCCGACGCGACACCCAGCCGCTGTCCCATGCCGAGTGAGAATCCGCCGACCTGTTTTCCGGCGACCTCGCGCAGGCCGACGATGTCGATGACGGCGTCCACCCGACGCGCCTTGATCCCGTTGGTCTGCGCCAGCGCCAATAGGTGGTTCCGGGCGGATCGACCGGTGTGCACCGCCTTCGCTTCGAGTAGCACCCCGAGTTCGGCCATCGGCGCTGCGGCAGAACGATAGTCACCGCCGTTGACGGTGACCCGGCCGGCGGTCGGCTGGTCGAGCCCGGCGATCATCCGCATCGTGGTGGACTTGCCGGAACCGTTGGGGCCGAGGAACCCGGTGACGATTCCTGGTTGGATGACGAAATTCAATCCGTCGACAGCGAGTTTGTCGCCGTACCGTTTGCTGAGATTCTCTACTTCGATCATTTCGCTTGCCTTTCATCTTATTGAGCTTGCGGTGCCGCAGCTGAGTCCGCCGCGCGGATCAATATGGCCGTTTTGGGACGGGAGTGACGAAAGTCGTCGACTTGATCCGCGCTGAGGAAGTTGATCCGCGCGGGGGAGTTCGGGCGCAGCGGTCGGACACGGGCGTTGCCGGGGAACTTCAGCGCTGGACGCCGGATGCCGTTGACATTTCAGCGGTGATCTCAGCTGTGATGCCGCAGGGCTTGAAACCCTTCACGACGAGATAGACGCCCAGCGAGAATTCCCACAAGGCGACCGGAGCGGTGGCGATTCCCGACCACACGGATACCTGGTCATAGACGCCGAAGAACGTCGCGGCGGTCGAGGCGAGCAGGAAGGGCGCGCCGATCAGTCCCAGCAGCGGGATGATCCGGGGCACGAGGCGGGACCGGTACATCAAGGAGCCCAACAACAATGCGTTGATGCCGGACATCAGGGGCTGGCCGAGGAACGTCCAGTCGTGGGTGGCGACGAGCGATCTGCCGGCCGCTACCAACGACGCCGAATCCGTCCCGGCAGTTCCGTCCCGACGTAGGGTCGCGATCGAAACAATGGTCGCGACACCGATGAAGATGACGCCGGCTTCCAGTACACGGGAGGCGACGAATCCCAGTGCGGCTGCTTCGTGCTGCCGTTTGACCACCGGGTAGAGCGCGACCGCGGTGCCGATGCCGGCGAGACCGACGATGATCTCGAGGAAGCCGCCCAAAAGCACTCCTTTGTCCGGCCCGGAGCCGACGATGTAGTTGGCGTTGTGCACGGCGTGGTAGAGCGAGAAGGTCGGGATGGACACAAAAGTGACGAGGTAGAACACCCCCGCCGCCAACGAGGTCTTCCTCAGTGAGGTCATCGGGACTCGTTTCGTGACAGTTGTTTTCGTTGTAGTTGCAGTGATCGTCATGCTGGGCTCCTTGAATTGATCGATGGGCTTTCGGACGCGGTAGGGGGTGGATCGGGCAGGTCGGGTTCGAGGCGGGTGACCGAGACCAGCGGAAGGCCGATGTCGCGGACTTTCTGCAACAGGCCGTGCAGCGATGCCTGGTCGGGGACGACGCCGTGAATGACGGTGGTGCCGTCCCGGCACCGGGTGAGGCGCATCCCGTCGAACCAGGTGGCCCACCGGGAATGGAGGTGGCCGGTGAGCCGAATCTCGTACTGCCCGCCCTCGTCGGCGGCTGATTTCCCGTTCATCGCACTCCCTCACCATCTCCGGCCCGCGTTGCGCGGCAGCTGCGGCCGTGATTCGAAAGGTAGGGGCCGATGTGATGAGCAGGCATCACCACATGTGGTGATTCACCTGGTGATACCGACGAGCCGCGGCGCGGGGGCGCACCGGGCTACCAGCAGGAAAAGGCTGAAGGTCCGGCAGGCGGACGGCAGCGGGCGCGGCCTCAGGCCGGGATCAAACGGGCAAGCGGCCGGTGGGAAAACCGCCGTTGCAGTGGAGCAGTTGCCCGTTGACCCACTTGCCCTGCTCGGACAGCAGGAACCTGAGCAGATTGGCGATGTCGGTGGGCGTGCCGAGTCGGCCGGTGGGCTGGGCGGCAAGACCACTCGCCCGGGTCTCGTCGTCCATCCAGCCGGTGTCGATCGGGCCGGGATTGATGACGTTCGCCCGCAGTCCGCGCTTTCCCAGTTCGTGGGCCGATGCCAGGACGAGGCGGTCGAGCGCGCCCTTGGTGACGCCGTAGGGCAGGTTGCCGACGGTATGGTCGCTGGTCAGCGCCACTACGGCGCCACCCTCAAGCGGCAACTGCCGGGCGAATTGCGCGAGAAGCAGCCAGGTGGTGCGGACGTTGACGGCGTAGTGTCGATCGAAGCTCTCGACGGTGGTGTCCAGCACGCCGGAGTCGACGCTCTCACAGTGCGACATCACCAGGGCGTCCAGCGGGCCGATGAGGTCGGCCGCGTGGTGCACCAGAGCCCCTGCCGCGTCGGGGATTTCGAGGTTGGCGGCGAGCGTTTCGACTCGTCCGCCGAGCCGGCGGAGCTCAGCTGCCAGCCGATCGGGGTCGTCCGGCCCGCGTTCGTAACCCAACCGGTCGTCGTAAGGTCGCCAATAGGACAGCACCAGATCCCAGCCGTCCGTCGCCAGTCCGGCGGCAATGCCGGCACCAATGCCCTTTCGACGGCCCACCCCGGTGATCAGCGCCCGTCCTGCCACGGGCCCATCCTTGCACGGGCCTTTGGCAGGATGCCGGACGGTTGCCCGGACCTGCTCCAGCATGGAACGGCCGCTCTTGGTGGCCAACGGGCTGCGGGAGAACCGCCGGTGTTCGGTTTGCCCGCTGTTCCGCCTGGGTACGACAGCAAGGTGACGAATATAGGCGATCCCGAGGACAACAAGGCCGCCATCGTCGACCAGTCCGACGACGTCCGCGACCCCGCCGACGATTCGGGCGAGATCGACGACCCGACGGCGATGACCGACACCTACCCGAAGGCGTTCGACGACCGGATCGGGCAGGCCCAGGCCGCCATCGCCGCCCACGATCCCCGCCAGGACCGGCGTTCGGGAGGCGGGAACGGCTGAGCCCGTTTGTCCGGCCATTCCTGCGTCTGGTCAGAACGCGCCGGGTTGGATGTGGGCACCAGTTGCGAACCTGGCGCAGTCGCGATCCACTCTCGCAATCATGGCCGCGTGGCTCGACGACGATTTCCGCCAATACCGCACCACGGATCGATTCGCAGTGGCTTCGGCTTGTTAGCGGACTCGCCGCAGAATGGCAAGGTGGCGCGACCGAGGCCCGAGCAGCATGTGGCCTGCCGGCGGAGCGCTGCGAGATGGTCGAACGCCTACCGCCGCGGCGTCCGGATCGGAAATACCCGGCGGTGGGGGCCAACCGGAGGAATGACCCACTCGCGATGGCCGGGGGCGTGAATTGATTCGCCCACCGCGCGGCGTCTTCCAGCAGGGTCGCGTCCGGACGTGCGGTGGATGTTCGGCCCGGTGCGCGGCCGACACCACCTTCACCGCGCCTGCCATCTCCCGCCTGCCGCCAGCGGTCCCCGGACGCGCGGCCCGCGGGGGACACTGACTCCTGACGGGAGGTGTTGATGGGGAGCCCACTGCTGGAGACGAAGTTCCACCTGCCACGGCGGCGGCGCGGCCTGGTTCGGCGGCCCAGACTCGATGGACAACTGGCCCGCGGAGCGGACTCTGCGCTGACCCTGGTGTCGGCGCCGGCCGGGTTCGGCAAGACGACGCTCCTCGCCGAGTGGCTGAGCGGGGACGCCGCGGCCGGCCGGGCCACGGCGTGGCTTTCGCTCGATGAGCGGGACAACGATCCGGCTCTGTTCTGGAGATACCTGATCACCGCGTTGACGACAGCCGTGAAAGATGTTGGGGGCGAGTCGCTCTCCCTTCTGCAGTCACTCCAGGCGCCGATCGAGACGGTGATCTCCAGCCTGCTGAACGATCTGACTGCCGTCCCGACCGAGGTGGTGCTGGTTGTTGACGACTATCACCTCATCGAAGCCCGCGCGGTACAGGATGGGATGGCCTTCCTGCTGGAACACCTACCCCGACAGCTCCGCCTGGTGATCGCCGGTCGCGCCGACCCCGCGCTGCCATTGGCCCGGCTACGAGCCCGCGGCGAACTCTTCGAGATCCGGGCCGCGGATCTACGCTTCACAGCCGACGAGGCCGCGGCCTACCTCAACGAGGTCATGGGCCTGGCGTTGACCGCAGCGGATGTGGCATCGCTGGACCGCCGCACGGAAGGGTGGATCGCCGCCCTCCAGTTGGCGGCCCTGTCGATGCAGGGTCGGGACGACGTGTCCGACTTCATCGCCGGATTCGCGGGCGACGACCGCTACATCGTCGATTACCTGGCCGAAGAAGTGTTGAACCGCCAGCCGGAACACATTCGGCAATTTTTGTTGGAGACCTCCATCCTGGATCGGCTGAGCGGTCCGCTGTGCGATGCCGTCACCGGCCGAGGCGGGGGTAGGAGCAGCCTGGAGGGCTTGGAGCGGGGGAACCTGTTCGTGGTCCCGCTCGACGACCGCCGCCAGTGGTACCGCTACCACCGGCTCTTTGCCGATGTTCTGCAGGCGCACCTGATGGATGAACAGCCGGGTGGCGTCTCGGACCTGCATCGCCGGGCGAGTACGTGGTTCGAGCTGAGCGGTGAGCCCTCCGATGCGATCCGCCACGCGCTGGCCGCCAAAGATCTTGAACGGGCTGCCGACCTCATCGAGGGGGCGATTCCGACGATGAGCAGGACCAGGCAGGAAGGCTCGGTGCGCGGCTGGCTCGACGTCCTGCCCGATCGGATAGTCAGCGCCAGGCCGGTGCTCATGGTGGGCTTTGCGGGGGCTCTACTGTCCGTCGGAGAAATCGAGGGGGTTGAAGAGCGACTTCGTCAGGCGGAGAGGTGGCTGACCGGGCCGACGGATACCGCTGCAGAACAGCAGGTCTCATCCGAAAGAATGGTCGTCGTCGACGAGGACGAGTTCCGCCGTCTCCCGCGGCTGATCGAGTTGTACCGCGCCGCACTGTCCCTGGCCCGGTTTGATCTACCAGGCACGGTGCGACACGCCGGGCGTGCAGTCCAACTCTCCGCCCCCGACGACCACCTCGGGCGGGCAGCCGCGTCGGGCTTGCTGGGCCTCGCCTTGTGGACCGAGGGTGACCTTCAGGCCGGGCACGGCGCATATGCGCAATGCATGGCAGGGCTCTACCGGGCCGGGTACGTGGCCGACACCTTCGGGTGCGCGGTCGCACTTGCCGACATCCGGCTGACCCAGGGTCGTCTCGGTGCGGCCATCGACACCTATGAGCTCGCCCTGCGGCGGGCCACCGAGCTGAGTGGCCCGGTGTTGCGGGGAACAGCTGACATGCACGTAGGGATGAGCGAGATCTACCGCGAGCGCAACGACATGACCTCCGCCACAGCACATCTGCTGCGGAGCCAGGAGTTGGGCGAGGAGATCGGGCTGCCGCAGAACAGGTATCGCCGGCGGGTCGCGATGGCCCGGATCCGGCAGTCCGAAGGAGATCTACCCGGCGCGCTCGATCTGCTCAACGAGGCCGAGCACCACTACGTCAGTGACTTCTTCCCCAACGTCCGGCCGATTCCGGCTCTCCGGACACGGGTCTGGATCGCGCAGGGCGCGCTGGCCAAGGCATCTCGCTGGGCGCAGGAGCGTGGCCTGACCATGGAGGATGGACTGGACTACCTCCACGAATTCGACCACGTCACCCTCGCCAGGCTGACCTTGGCCACCTCCGCCGCGGGGTTGGCAATGAGCTCGATGGAGGGAGTGACGCAGTTTCTCCGGCGCTTGCTCGAGGCTGCTGAACAAGGAGGCAGGACCGGAAGCGTCATCGAAATCCTGGTAGTGCAGGCGCTTGCCCAACAGGCGCAGGGAAACAGGAATTCGGCGGCCGATTCGGTGGATCGGGCGCTGACGCTCGCCGAACCCGAGGGGTATGTCAGAATCTTCGCCGATGAAGGCCCAGCCATGGCGGCGTTATTGGCGGCGGCCTCGAAGAAGGGGATTTCGGCCGGTTATGCCCGCCGACTATTGACCGCATTTCCAGTGGCCACTTCGGTCCCACCTGACCAGAAGGGTGTGATCGACCCGCTGAGCGCTCGGGAGTTGGACGTCCTCCGGCTGCTCGGAACGGACCTGGATGGACCGCGGATCGCCCGCGAGCTCATCGTGTCGCTCAATACGGTCCGGACGCACACCAAGAGCATCTACGCCAAGCTCGGGGTGAACAACCGTCGGGCAGCGGTCCGCCGGGCGCAGGAACTCGACCTGATGTCGAGAGACCGGGGACACCTGCCGAAGTAACGCATTCTCGACTGCACCGGCGAAACGGCTCGATCCGGACAGGCAACGAAATCGCCGGCGCCGCTGTCAGGAAACTGCCTGATCGACCATCATCTGGAAAAGGTTGGCCAGTGGTATTCCGGCCGCTTGCGCCATCACCGAGATCACACTCTGCTGGGCAAAGGAGCAGTACAGACCCGCCTCCAGGAACCATGGCCGGCCCTGGGGGTCGATACGAAAATCGAAAAGGCTGTAGTGGCGGCACCCGAGCGCCGCGTGGGACCGCAACGCCGCGTCCCACACCGGCCCGGTGATCGGATCGGCAGGGTCGACGATCCACGCTTTCGTGATCTCCTTCGCGACCAGCCTCAAGCCGCCGTCACCAGCCCGACTGATCTTGTCCTCCCGGTTGCGGATGGGCTTGTCGACGCTATCGACGCTGTACTCCTCGAGCGGCAGGCAGACCGGCTGGCCATCTCGAATGATGACGCCGCATCTCACTTCCCGGCCAAGCTCGATGTAACTTTCCACCAGCACCTGATCCGAATGGGCGAACGCATTATCGAGGGCAGGGAGGTACTCCGCCGGGCTGCGCACCAGCGCCACCCCCAGCGAGTTGTCGGCGTCCACCGGCTTGACGACCGCCGGCAGGGCGATGGTCGGACGGTCACCGCGACCGAGCAGTTCTCCGGCCGGCACTGCGACCCCGGCGGCGGCCACCACTGCTTTCGCTTTTGCTTTGTTGGCGCCCAGCGCCATCACATCGGGCGTATTTCCGAGAAACGGAATCCGGAGTACGTCGAACAGCGCACGATAGGAGGTCATACCCGGAACACAGAACATCTGCGGCACCATGACGTCGAGGTGAAGAGCGATGAGCCGCCCGACCGCTTCGGCCGGAGTCATCGGTACGGCCGAGGAAACCGCCGCCGGGCTCAGGTCGGCGGGGAATCGCCAGCTGCCGTCGGGTGTCACGTATGCGATGTAAAATTCGTACAACTCGGGATTGCTGTTGGACTCCAGGCAGTCCTGGGCGTAGAGCCGGGACAGGTCACAGTAGAAGTCGCTGACCGCGGAGCCGACCAGATGCAGCACACGCACGGGCATCGGTCAGTCTCCGGCCGGTTCGACAAGCTTCCCGATGTTGAAATCTATCCGGATCCAGTATTTGAGGCGGATGAGGTTGTTGATCAGCAGCCACGGGATCTGGACGTGATGCACCATCAGAAAGGGCAGCGGGTCGGACCAATCGAAGATCGCGTCCTTTCCTCGCCGAATGACCTTCAGGCGGCTTGCCATTCGCCGCGGCTGGGTCAGCAGCCGCCAGATCTCGTGGTAGATCCAGTACGTCGGTCGGCTCGAGGCCAATGGCTGGATGAGGGGGGCTCCACTTTCCAGGTAGGCCCGCGCCACTTCGGGGTGGTTGTAGAACATGGTGATCGCCGAGTGCGTCCGGGGGTTGCATTCGATCGCGTACAACGTCCCGTCGTCGGCCTGAATGAAGTCGAAGGAGACCTGGCCGGTCAGGTTCAGGGCGCCGACGAATGTTCTCACCCACTGTTCGATCTCGGGCTTGTCGACCATTTCGTAATTGATCTGGAAGGCCGAAGACCGGCAACAGCAGTGCAGTTGCAGCTTGCCGTCCCTGACAGTGCTGTGGGTGCAATATTCCTGCCCGGCGACGAACGCCTGCATCACCCACGGCCTGGCCTCCGCGATCGGCTTCGACCGGGCGAACTCCATGGTTTCCTGCGGTGTTACCCGCGGAAGAGTGGTGAGGTCCAGTCGGTGGACCGGATCGTAGGGGATGCTCTTCAATATGTAACGCTGCCGCTGACTTCCGAAGTCGAAGTCCTGGACCTGCCCCGGCCTGGAGATCCGGTGGGAATCCGGCACGGAGAGCCCCAAGGACGCGGCGGTGGTGGCGAACTCGTACTTGTCGTCCAGCAGGTGCACCATATCGGGGTCGCAGTGGATGACTTCGCAATACCGCGAGAGCACCGTTTTCGCCTCGGCGTCGGGATAACTGGCCGCCGGGCTGCAGACCGGGACATAGACATCGACGCCCTCTGAACGCACGATTTCCAGGAGTGCGTCGACATAGCCGGCCGATCCCGCCGTCGGTACCGTGTAAAAACGGTCAACCGCACGGGAGAATCGGTGACCGGTCAGCCGGTACTTTGTCGATTCGATCAGGATGACGCGATGGCCTGCGCCGTGGAAGGAACGCGCAAGCTGCAGCGCCTTTGTCATCTTCCCGCCGCTCACCAGGATTGTCCGCGGTCTGGTAGCCACCTGCCTCGGCTGCCGAAGCAGTGTTGTCCGTAACAGCGCGACTGCAGTGAGCGCGAGGTTCACCGGCAGGGCGATCAGTAACAGGACCAGGACCGCCACCGTTTTGAAGACGGTCAGCACCGGCCTTCGGGTGACCCCGGTTGTCGTCGTTGCGGTGACGGTCAAGACAGGTCGCCGTATCCGGCGACCATTCCGCGATGCATCACCCGGTCACCGACGACGTCCGAGTGGTCCGCTCGATGCAGTACGCAACCGTTGTCCCACATCACGACGTCGCCTGCCGACCACGGGTGCCGATAGGTGTTGTTTTCACTGGTCGAGTGCTCGAACAGGTACCCGACCATGTCCTTGGCCGCGGCATCGTCCATGCCGCTGATCGCGACGCACCGCTGTGGGGTCGACAGGTAGAGCGCGGTGCGACCGGAGATGGGGTGTCGGCGGAACACAGGATGGTCGGCTGATTTCTCGTCGTCGTCTTCGAGGTCGACACCGGTCACCACATGCCTGATGGTTCGGCCTTCGAGTTCTGCCCGCAGGTCCGGGGCGAGTGTGTCGAAGGCACGATATTGGTTGGTGAACAGCGTCTCTCCACCCTGGGCGGGAATTCGGACCGCTCGCAGGGCCGTGTAGGCAGGTGGCCGGCGTACATAGCTGGTGTCGACATGGAATGTGCTGCGGGGCGGGGTGGCCCGGCCCACGTTGCTGATCACGTTGAGATCCGGAAAGCCTTCGACTGCTGTCTCACCCTTTGAAAAGGTGAGGGCGCCGAACTGCTGCAGGAAGTTGAGGAAGGCGACGTCGTCGATGTCCTGACCCGGCAGGACGACGACCCCGTACCGAGCAAGGAGAGCACGGAGTTGCGCGGCGATCTCGGGCCCGGCTTCCTCGATCAACAGATCAGTGACCTTTACGCCGACCGGGTCGAGCACTTCGTGTTGCATTGTTTCCCCTTGGTGTGAATCCGTTCAGCACGGAGTTGGTCGAGGTCAGTGGTGCGGACGCTGGTCAGGCCCCGTCCAGCCGGCGGATGAGGGTCAGCCCGTCCCGCAGGGGAATGAGCACCTGCTCGACGCGCGGGTCCGCCGCGACCGTCCGGTTGAACCTTTTGATCGCCTCACCGTTGGCCGTGGGCCGACCCGACACCCAGGGCTGGCCCTGCATCAGCGTGTTGTCGGCGCAGATCAGACCGCCGGGTGATAACAGGTGCTGGTCGAGCAGAATTTCCAGATAGCCGACGTAACCGGCCTTGTCGGCGTCGACGAAGACCAGGTCGAAGCGTTTCCCGGCTGCAGACAGTTGTTCTAGAGTGGCCAGCGCCGGTCCGATCCGGACGGCGATCTTGTGGCCATTCGCCGATTCGCGAAAGCAGTCGATGGCGAGGGCAGCGACGCCTGCGTCGATTTCGCAGGCCGTCACCTCGCCGTGGGCGGGTAACGCCTCAGCCATCGCCAGCGCCGAGTATCCGGTGAACACACCGATATCGAGCACCCGTTCTGCCCGGGTGAGGTGTACCAGCATTTTCAGCAGCTGACCTTCGACGTGCCCCGACAGCATCTCCTGTTCGAGCGTCGCACCGGCGTTGTTGCCGGAGTGGCGGTCCCAGTCCTCGGCGCGGGTACGCCGGGCCAACCGCTCCAGAGCGGGTGATTCACGGGTGGTGCACAGGCTCAGGTACGGGTCCAACCCAGCGGCCAATTCGGCTGCCTCGTGCAACTCGGCCGTGATCGTCTGATCAATGCCCCCGACCGCCTCGAGTCGCTCGACGATGTGAAGGAGCCTGGCCGCCAGAATCCCGACCGGGGTCACCGGTCTCGGCAGGGCGGCCGTTTCGGCTGACGGAGGGGCGGCGGCCGGGGCCGTCATCGGGCCCCGGTCGAATGAGCAGTCATCGACGCAGAAGGAGCCGGGGAGTCGATGAACATGTCCTCACCGGTGCCCTGCCGGGGGTAGTGACCGCACAACTCGCGGTGGATGGCCAACGTCGAGTCCAACTCGTCACGGTCGAGGTCGTTGATGAACAGGCAGGTCCCTATCGGGCGCGGAACAGCTGCCCGGAGAGAGCCGTCCCGGGTCTGCAGGATCGAATCCGTTGCCCTGTGCAACAACTCGGCAGTGAGGTGGGGGCTGTCCAGGGCCAGCCCGATGCGGCTCATCAACCAGAAGATCCGGTCCCGCTCGCTGATCGAGATGTAACCCCGTTGCTCGGCCAGGGTGGTCGAGAGTGCCATGTCGATGTTGATCGCGTGCCCGTGGAAGAAAGGAACGTCAGGTGCCAGCTCGAGGGTCGGACTCCAGGTGTGTCCGAAGGCGATCACCCGGTCGAGCTCGAGTCCTGGAGGTTGGGGACTTCCAGCGTCAACATCGTGTTGATGGCCTCGTAGGTGACCCGGTGGGCGATGTCGCGCAGCTCGGGTGTCCCGTCGAGGTGTCCGAAGCGGGTGGTCAACAGATCCTCGCCGTACTTCTCCAACAGGTCGAAGATTGCACTGTTGGCCACTACCGAGATCTTGATCAGCTCGGCCATACCGTTTCGGATCTGGTCGACCGGTAGCGTCTGCAGGAACGAGAAATCCAGGATCACCTGCTGTGACGCGTGATAGGCGCCGAGTCGGTTCTTGTGCTTGCCATGGTTGACGGCGACCTTGATGGACACGCTCGCGTCGATCAGTCCGATCAGGGTGGTGGGCACCCGGATGTAATTGGTCGAACGGCGGAACGAGGCGCAGGCGAGGCCCGCGACATCGGTGGTCAACCCACCGCCCACCACCAGCACCGGTTCCTTGCGCACCAGCCCGAACTCGGCGAATGCGTCGACGATTCGCTCGAGCGTCCGCAGACTCTTGTCCGGCTCCCTGATATCGACCGGGAAGATGGTCAGGTCGATGCCGTAGTGGCGGAAGTAGCGCTCCATCTGACCGCCGTACAATTCGTTCACCGTGCCGTCGACGACCATGAGACAGCGCCCGAACCGGCGGTAGCTGTCGGCGATCTCCGAATTTTCGATCGCGAATGCGCCGTCGACGTAGAGCAAGGAGTAGTCGATCTTCTCGTACGCTTCGACGTGGAATGAGTTTTCTGTCGCGGTGAAGGTTGACTGCAGATTACTGGTCATGTTCTCTCGCGTCTCGGGTCTCAGCCTGCTGCTGCGGCGTTGTTGTTCTGTTCGAGTCCGGTATCACTGGGGTCGGTGATCGGTTGCGCTCCGCCGCCGATCATGGCCTGCAGTTCGTCGAACTTCAATTCGTTCACACGTTTGCCATTCGACGCAAAAGACTGGCCGGCCGTGTTCTCGTTCGGAAAGGCCACCCATCGGAGACCGGCGGCGGCCGCGGCCTGGGCGCCGTCCTCGTTGTCCTCGATGGCGACGCATTGGTGCTGATCCTCGCCCAAAGACTGCAGAGCGAACGTGTAGGCGGCCTTGTCCGGCTTGGGTTGCTCGACGGCGGAAGCATCGACGATCACAGCGAAGTCGCCTGCCTGCACATCCGGTGCCAGTGCCTCGATCAGCGCCGAGATGTTTTCGCGGGAGGTCGTGGTGACCAGTCCGACCCGCACGCCCTTGTCCTTGGCTTCCTTGATCGTTTCGACGACCCCGGGCCGTGGCACGACCCGGCCGTTCCTGAGCATTTCCTGGAAGAGTTGCGATTTCGTCGCGTGGATGGCCGGCGCGTCGACAGTCTCTCCTACAGAGTCTGCATATTCGGAAATGCGGGATCGTCCGCCGCTTTTTTCGAGCATGGCAAGGTAATCATCCCGGCTCCACCGCCACTGCAGGCCGTGGTCCTCGAAGGCCAGATTGAATGCATGGCGCTGGAGTTCGGACGTATCGGCAACGGTACTGATGGAGCCGAACAGGATCGCTGACATTTGGTGGTTCCTCACTGTGGGAGCACGATTGACTTGATGTCAGAGCACGACGGCATCTAGGATTGGAGCTCACGCCGGCGTACGCCTACGCCCAAATCCCGGCGAGAGCTGCAACCAACGGCATACGGTCGCAGCAGATCCAGGGATGGGAATCGCCGGGCGGAATTTTTACCCGGGCGGCCTGGGGGACGTAACTGACGAACCCGCGGAAGGGTCGGAGTTGACCCTCAAGTTCGGCAGTGGTCGCTGACACCGGCCGGTTCGAGATATCGACCGGTTGGCAACCCGTGGTATCGGCGCGGGTCGGGGCTGACCGGATTGATGGCCCGCGGGGAACGCTCCCCGAGCCAGACAGCCACGACGGTACGGCACGACTTGTCGGGTCGCAAGGACGGGTTCGCCCCGGCGCTGGACACGCCGAGGCATGAGCCCACCGGCATCTGGCCACCCGGATAAAAGCTCGGCCGGCCCGGCTACCTGGTCAGCAATCCGGAACGGCCGGGAGGTGGTTTCCGACCTGCCTCAGCGGGTCTGGGTGGTGACCGCGATCCGGTGTCCTCGCAGAGTTCCGGTAATGGTGGCGACGGGATGGGCCGGATCCCACAGGGTGGCGCTGATGATCAGGCGACCCGACCGGCCGTGTGGTCCGGCGACGGTCACGGTCGCGGCCAGGACGTTCGAGGGACTGAGCGTCGCATGTCCGGTGACGGCCACATCGCCGGTGAATTTGGCTGATCGGTAGTCGATGGCTGCGCTCCCGCCCGTAACCTTCACCGTGATGATGCCACCGCGGAGCCCTCGACCGGTCGTCCCGGTCATCCGGGGCAGCCGGTACACCGCGTCGACGACGGTCGACCAGGCCACCGCCGCCACCTTTCGGTCGAGCGAGGAGTTGTGGCCGTGCCTCGCGGCCACCGGCCGGGCCGGGATCGCGCGGCTCGCAGAGGCCGGAAACCGGCTCACGCCTTGCAGTTGCAGGATTCCGGCGGTAGAGCCGGGCAGGTTCATCGGCCCCCTGGTATCCGCCGCGCAGCGGGTGTCGCCCGTCTGCAGGGTGGCCAGAAAGCTCACGGCGATGGAGGTCGCGCAAGGGTTCCAGAACGTCGTGACGTGTCCGGCGTTCTGCACCGTCACGAACTTCGCTCCCGGGAACAGCGGGATCAGCGTGCGTTCGCTCTTGACGTCGAGGTAATCAAGGCCGCCCCCGAGTAGCAGGGCGGGCACGTTCGACGGGAACTTCGCATCCGCCGGGAACGGCGGCAAAGGCCTGGTCGGCTTCGGCCAGGGCACGCACGCATTCGCCCCCGGGATCAGCAACACAGGTTGGCTGGCGACGAAACCGGCCCACGTCGTGACCGAGAACGGGGCAGAAGCGTTGGCGGGCAACTGGGCGAGAGCCTTGCGGTACTGGGCCGCTCTGGTCGCCTCGGGTGCGGACTTGTCCCAGGGGAAGACGGAATCGGCACAGAAGACGGCATAGTCGGCACCGACCGACGGGCCACCGGCCGCCGGGTCGCCGAAGTCGCCCGGTGCCGGGCTTTCCGCGATGAGCCGGAGCAGAGGCGTCCGGTCCCCCCGCTGCAGAGCCTTTGCCGCCGCGAAGATTTCACCCTGGTTGACGAAGGCCGGAGCGGCGAAGTAGTTGTTGTAGAGCACCCCTAGCAGCGCCGACTCGTCGGCCCTGAGGGTCAGGGGCCGGCCGTCGGCGTTGTATCCGACCCCGGAAAAGGGGTGCTTGCGCAAACTTTCGACGAGCCGGTCGAATATCTCTGGAGCATCGGGATTGCCGGCATTGCAGCTGGGGGACCGCCGGCACACCAGAACCGAGATCCGTGCCATCGCAGTGGGCAGCGTGCGGGTGAAAGCGGCGTCCTTCGAGTTGTACGGAGAATCCAGGATCGCCGACCGCAGGTGATCCGGGTAGCGGTAGGCGTAGGCCCGCACGTCGACTGCGCCGTAGGAAACGCCGTAGTAGTCGATCTTGTCGATGTGCAGCGCCCGGCGCACCGCATCGATGTCGTCGGCGACGTCCCCGGATCCGTAGCGGTAGGCCGCCGCGCCCAGTTGGGCTCCGCACGCCCGGGCGGCGGCAAGCTGATTGCCCAGGACATGCTGCAGGGCCGGACAATCGATTGCCTGGGATTCGCCGATACCCCGATGATCGATGGCGAGAAAGTTGTGGTGGGCGAGCACCGGCTGCAGCAGGAACAGCCAGAGACCCGCGGCGGCGATGTTCGGTCCGCCCGGGCCACCGTTGGAGGCCACGATCGTGCTCACCGCAGGACTGGACGTATCGGTGGCGGGGAACAATTGGAAGGCGATGGCGATTGTGGTGCCGCTCGGGTGGGCCCGGTCCAGCGGTAGCGAAACCGATCCGCACCGGGCGCCGGGCAGCGAGCCGGCGGTACAGGTCCTGAACGCTGCGACAGGTGCTGCACCAGAAGCTGTAGCTGCGGTGACGCGACTGTTTGCGGGCGGCGCCGCCAACGCGGGCGTTCCGCCAACGGCGAGCAGGCCGATCAGAACTGAGACGACCGTTCCGAACGCGGAGATTCGTGACATGGAAGTCCTCTCGCCGGCAGTCTGATCGCTCTTGGGCGTCACTATGTCGACGGCGGCCCGGCAAGTCAATGAAGTCATCCAAGTGAAATCGGACTTTCCGACCTCGCGGGTGAAGGCGTCTACCACGGCCTGACTCCGCGCGGTCGAATGCAGAGGCCCGGGGTTGTCCAGCCGGCCTCGGTGGAGCAGGGTATCGAGATGACTTCCCCCAGATCTGCGGGTATGAGCCCGCCGAATGGCAGTCGGGCCACCGGCAGACGCCATTTCTTCGCCCTGTTCGCCGTGTTCGTCACCGCGGTTCTGGTCTCGACCATTGCTGCCGGAGGGGTCGCGACCGCCGCGGCGCCGGGAGCCGCCGCGGTCGGGCCGCCGCCGGGAGCTATTGAAAAGATGCAGCCCGACTTCGGCCCGAACGTCAAGATCTTCGACCCCTCGATGCCGGTCAGCGACATCAAAGCAGTTGTGGACGCCATCGCCACTCAGCAGCTGACGAACCAGTTCGGGCCGGAGCGTTATTCGCTGCTGTTCAAGCCCGGGGTCTACGGCTCGGCGATCAACCCACTGAACTTTCAGGTGGGCTACTACACCGAGGTCGCCGGCCTCGGGCTGTTGCCCGGTGATGTGGTCATCAATGGTTCGGTCTACGTCCACAACCAGTGCGACGTCAATTTCTGCATCGCACTGAACAATTTCTGGCGATCACTGTCGAACCTCACCATCAACGTCACCAATCCCGACTTCGGCTGCTACACGGGCGAATTCTGGGCGGTCTCGCAGGCCGCGCCCATGCGGCGCGTGCACGTCAACGGGCGGACCACCCTGATGGACTACTGCACCGGGCCATCGTTCGCAAGCGGCGGCTTCATTGCTGATTCGCGCTTCGACGGGAAGGTGATCAACGGGTCGCAGCAGCAGTTCTTCGTGCGTAACACGACGCTTGACACCTGGACGAACGGCGTCTGGAACCAGGTCTTTTCGGGCGTGGTGAACGCGCCGGCGCAGTGCTTCCCGGCCCAGGCCAGCTGCGGCGGCCCGTACACCACGGTGACGGCCACCAGGGCGAGCCGGGAGAAGCCCTACCTCTACTTCGACACCACGGGCCGTTACCGGGTGTTCGTGCCCGCTGCCGGCACCAACACGGTCGGCGAGAGTTGGTCCTCCGCTGCGCCTATCGGCCGGTCCATCGACATCTCGAGGTTCTTCGTCGCCCGCCCGGCCGATTCGGCGAAGAAGATCGCCGGGCAGCTCGACGAGGGCCGCAACGTGCTCTTCACCCCGGGTGTGTACTCGATAGATCGCACGCTGAAGATCGAGCGGGCCGGCACCATCGTGCTCGGGCTGGGGATGGCCACGCTGACGGCCACCAACGGTGCCGTGACGATGCGCGTCGAGGAGGCTCGCGGAGTCGACATCGCCGGGCTGATCTTCGATGCCGGTCCGGTGAACTCGCCGCTGCTGCTGCAGATCGGTGAGCGTGAAGACCACCGGAACCGTCACGCGGCAAAGGCGAGGGTCACGGAGCCCACCGGGTTGCAGGACGTGTTCTTCCGGATCGGCGGCCCGCACCTGGGTAAGGCGACCGTCAGCCTCGAGGTTAACAGCGACAACGTCATCCTCGACGACATCTGGGCCTGGCGGGCCGATCACGGTGAGGGTGTCGGGTGGAGGCAGAACACGGCCGACACCGGAGTGGTCGTCAACGGCGACAACGTGACGGCGACCGGGCTGTTCGTCGAGCACTACCAGAAGTTCGAGGTGATCTGGAGGGGAGAGAACGGCAACGTGACGTTTTTCCAGAGCGAAATGCCCTATGACGTACCAAGTCAGTCGGCCTGGATGTCGGCACCGGGCGTCGAAGGGTATGCCTCGTTGAAGGTCGCGCCCTCTGTCAAGCAGTTCGTCGGCTCTGGCATGGGAACATACAGCTTCTTCAACCAGGGCATCGACATCTTCGCCGCTCACGCCTACGAGGTGCCGAAAACTCCCGGCGTCCACCTCACCGACCTGCTCACGATATTCCTGGACCCGAACAATGGCCGGGGCGGAATCCGCAACGTCGTCAACGACGTCGGCGGCCCCTCGACCATCGCCAACCCGGACGTACCGGTAACGGTGGTCAGCTACCCCTGACCCACCTCTGATCGTGGGAGCCGCTGAACCGGTCATCGGCCGGTTCAGCGGCTCCCGACGGCCGGGGAACGTCATCCGGGGAATGCCGTCGGTACCTTTCGATGGGACGATCATTCGTCGCCGGCACGCGTCCGTTTGTCGGCTCACAGGCCGGCGCGGCGCCGGATCAACTGGTGGACGACACTCATGTCCTGATCGCCCAGACCCTCCATGGCCACTGCGGTGAAAAGTTCCAGCGACAGCAGCGCCTGGTCGGTGGGAGTCCCGGTCAGCTCGGCCTCGGCCCGGACAAATCCCAGATCTTTGACCATATAAATTGCTTTCCCGGTTGGCTGGTACTGTTTCGAAACCAGGTTTGCCGCTTTTACCTCGAGGACCCGGCTCGCTGCTAATCCGCCGCTCAATACGTCGAGCAGAGCGCCCACCTCGATGCCGGCCGATTCGGCGAGCGTGCAGGCCTCGGAGAGCGCGACAACGGTGGCAGCGACCACCATCTGATTGCACGCCTTTGCCAACGAACCGGAACCGAGCGGCCCGAGGTGCCGGACCTTGGTCCCCATTGCAGTCAGCGCCGGCCATGCGGCGGCGATGGCCGATTCGGCGCCGCCCGCCATGATCGCCAGCGTCCCGGCGGAGGCGCCCTCGGTACCACCCGATACCGGTGCGTCGACCACCTGGACCAGACCGTGGGTGAGTTCGGTGGCCCAGGCAGCATACGACCGGGCAGCTCCGGGCGAGATCGACGAACAGATGACCAGCACAGTGGGCCGAACGACGCCGGACAGCAGCCGAACAGGCCCTCCGGTCAAATCTGCCAACTGCGGCAGATCGGGAAGCATGACCACCACCACCTCGCTGGCGGCGACCAACTCTGCCGGCCCGGTGGCTGTACGAGCCCCGTTGGCGACCAACCCAACGTCCCGTCCGGGGGTGCGGTTCCACACCTGGAGTTCATTGCCGTTGGCTCTGCAGAACTCTCCGAGTTGCGCTGCCATCGGCCCACCCATCGAGCCCAGGCCGATGAACCCATAGGTGCGGCTAACGGGTGCCTCCATCTCACCGATGTTATCGGGAGCGCGAGGATCAAGTTGGCCGAAATGGTATCGGTGGGACTGTTGTCGCCAATTTCGTCCATGTTGACGAAGTCGGTCCTCGCGGTGTGGGCTGAGCGGTGTGGGCCGAGCGGCGAGGGCAGGGCCGGGCGGGGTGGGCTGAGCGGGGAGGACCGGGGGAGGGTGCGGGACCGGCGATGGGAGGGGGAGTGGAGCCGCGGCGGCGTGGGAAAGCCCGGGGGGACTCAGAGGACGGACAACATGCCGCCATCGACGTAGACGATCTGGCCGTTCACAAAGGCCGATGCGTCACTGGACAGGTATATGAGGGTGCCGACCAGGTCTTCCACCTTGCCCCAGCGGCCGGCGGGGGTGCGGCCGCGGACCCATGCCGAGAAGGTCTCGTCAGCGACCAACGCGCTGGTGAGTTCCGTCTCGAAATAGCCTGGGCCGATTGCGTTCACGCAGATCCCCGATCCGGCCAGATCGCCGCACATGCCGCGGGTCAGCATCTTGAGCGCGCCCTTGGTCGCCGCGTAAGGGGCGATTCCGGGCCTGCTGACCTCGGACTGAACCGAGGCGATATTGATGATCTTCCCGCCGCCCCGCTCCTTCATCCGGCGGGCGACCTCGCGACCCACCAGGAACGCGCTGGTCACATTGGTGGCCAGCAGGGCGTTCCAGTTGTCGAGGGTGAACTCGGTGAACGGAGACCTACGTTGCATCCCCGCGTTGTTGACGCAGATCTCCAAGGGTCCGACGGTGTCCTCGATCAGCGCCACGCCCGCAGCCACTGCGTCCTCGTCGGTGACGTCGAACGGCACTGCCCGCACCTGGCCACCGGTCGACCTGCGGACCTCCTCGGCCGTCAATTCAAGGACGGCGGGGTCGCGTGAGTTGAGAATGACCGTCACGCCCGCCTGGGCCAGACCTTCGGCCAGTGCCCGCCCGATTCCGCGCGACGACCCGGTGACCAGCGCGATCCGCCCGGAGATGTCGAAGAGCGGCGAGATCACGAATTATCCGGCAATATGGCGCTGCTCCGGCCGGACCTTGGTAGGCAAATTCCCATATGGTCGTCCTTCTGGTTGGGCGTAGTTCCGGGTGGCGGGGGCCAATGCTCCACCAACGTCGGGGCCGATATTTTGCCGACGCTTTTGACCACCGATTCTACCCATCTCCAACGCCGGACCGAAGCCGGCATCTCGGGGACGGATCAACACCGTCACCGGCCCCCTTCTTCAGTCGAAGCGGCGGTATCCGTAGGCGACGACCCGTTGCCAGGCCCTGTTGTTGACGGAGGCAAGCAGGTGAACAAGCCGGGCGTCGGTTCCGACCAGCACCCGTGGAGCACCCCGGGCCGCGCCGTCGAGAATGGTGCGCGCAGCCTTCGCCGCCGAGGTCCTGGCCAACTTCGTATCGAAGAAATCCGAGCGGTCTTTCCGGTCCGCCCCGGGATTCGAGGTGCCGTTCCGGGCGATCGCTGTTTTCACCCCGCCCGGATGCACACAGGTCACCGCGACCGGAAGCCTGGCCACCAGCATTTCCATGCGCACGGATTCGGTGAAGCCGCGAACCGCATACTTGGCCGCCACATAGGCGCTCTGGCTCGGCACCGGTACCAGGCCGAAAAGGCTCGAGATGTTGACCAGATTGCCCCCGGCGGCGACGAGATGGGGCAGGAAAGCCTTGGTACCGTTCACCACCCCCCAGAAGTCGATATCGATGACGCGCTCGAAGTCACCGAGGTCCATACCGAGCAGGTCACCGCCGTGCACGACTCCGGCATTGTTGATCACCAGATCGACGCGGCCGAAATGTGCCGCGACGTCGTCGGCGTAGGCCAGCACCGAGGCCCGGTCCGCGACGTCCAGTCGATCGGAGCGGATGATGGCGCCGAGCCCCGCAGCGAGCGAACACGTTTCGGTGAGGCCGTCCCGGTCGATGTCCGAGAGAGCAAGTGCAGCACCGGCCTTGGCCAATTCGCAGGCCAGTGCCCGGCCGATTCCGGACGCTGCTCCGGTGACTACCGCCACCCGTCCGGTGAAGGACCGCTTCATCGTGGGAGCCAGGTGTCCTTCGACCCGCCACCCTGCGACGAATTCACCAACAGTCCGTCGGCTCGCAGGGCGACCCTGGTCAGACCCGCTGGCACTACGACTGTCTCGGCGCCGGAGAGCACGAAGATGCGCAGGTCCACATGGCGCGGCACCAGTGACGGGCCGATCAGGGTCGGATGGGTGGAGAAGCGGATGACGTTCTGGGCGATGAACCGCTCCGGCGAGGCGGCAACCTCGGCCTCCACCGCCGCCACCTGCGCGGCGCTGAGATCGGGCCCGATCATCACGCCCTCGCCCCCAGAACCGTCGACCGGTTTGACCACCAGATCGCCCAGCCGACCACGGACCGCCTCGTACTGGGATCTCTCGGCGAGCACCCAGGTACCGACGTCAAGCAACAATGGCTCTTCGCCCAGGTAATAGCTGATCATCGGGCCGACGAAAGCGTAGATCGCCTTGTCGTCGGCGACGCCGTTGCCAGGAACATTGGCCAGGGACACGGTCCCGGCCCGGGAAGCGTTGCGCAGCAGCACCGCTGCCGGCGACTCGCCGAGAAGCTCGTCTGCTCCCAACCGCCGGTAGACGACGTCGACCGGCAACAGGCCTTCCGGCGTCCGGGCTGCGACGCCACTTCCATCGCCAGTCAGGTCGTCTGGATGCACGACCGGCGCACCCATCTCCCCGGCCAGCGTGCGGTGCTCGTACCACGCAGAATTGGCCGGGCCGTCGGACAGGACGACCACCTGGGGCTCGGATCGCGGGCACTGCGGCGGCGCTGCGTCCAGCAGTGCCCGGTGTAGTAGACCGCCGATGACTTCGGGTGAGGCCAAGGGTGCTGCCGCGGAGTGCAAGTCGGGAAAGGCCGCCGCCAGACTTCGCCGGTTGGCCAGCGCGTAGCCCAGACCCGAAGGCACCTGGAGGTTGTCCTCGAGCACCACCCAACGGCCGTCCTGGTCGGTCAGCAGATCCAGGCCGTAGACAGTGGCCCGGGGCCTGCCGCCCGGGGCCAGTACCGCGGCGGCGGCGCGGAAGCCGGGCGCTCCCCGAACCAGCCGGTCGGGGATGATCCCGTCGGCGACAATGGACGGAACCGGCGAACCGGAATACACATCGGCGAGGAAGGCGTTCAGGGCCCTGGCCCGCTGCGCCGCACCCGCCGCGAGATGCTGATAGGACGAACGGCCGATCAGCCTCGGCACGGGGTCCAGCGGGAATACCTGCTCGCGTGGCTGCCCGTTCTGCTGGGCCGTGAAGACAATGCCCTGCCGTCCGCGCTCCGCCTCCATCTCCGAGGTGCGCTGGGCCAGTCCGACAGACCCGATGGCGTCCAGCGTGCCGATGATCTGCCGGTACGGCTCGCGGACCAGCTCGCCCGGGTCGACGGCCTCGTCGAGCGGCATCCGGCCGTAACCGCGCAGGAGGCCGACGCCGCTCGGGCTCGACAACTCGGTTACGTGGCGGCCGGGCAACTCAAACCCGCTCGGGGGCAGCAGATCCGGCCGACAGGTCCACTACCCTATCGCGGGCTTCACGGCCGGTTCCGGCAGTTTCGGAGCAGAGTAGTTCAACTGCTGAGCGAACCTCACCGGTCTCGGCCACTGCCCGCCGTTGCCGCTGCGCGCTCCCGCCATCGGCGACGCATGCCTGCGCCAATACCTGTAGCTCACCTGAATCCCCGAAGAAATCGGTCTGGGCCATGGCTCGCACGGCGAGATCGCGGTCGGAGCAGTCGACATGGACCTGCAATCCGCAGATCAACCGTTCCTGTGCAAGTATCTGATAGTCCCGATGCATCTTGGCATTCCGGTCGTTCGGGGTGATCCCGATCGGTGTGGTGCCGACCAGTGGCGCCGCGCCGGCGGCCATCACCGCCAGCCCGATCCGCTGGGCGGCCGCGATCACCGCGGCCCTGGCCGCTGTCACGTCCGCCCGCAAGTCCTCCAGCGTCGCGCAGACGCCGGAATTCGTCTCGACGGCCGACATCATCAGCTCGGGCTTGTACTTCTCGCCGTCGGGCAGCGCGGCCAGCACCTGGGCGGCACCGCCGCGTACCTCGCCGGTCCACGGGTCGACGAGGTGGAACTCCTCCTCCACACCAAGTTTGGCGGTCACGGCGCCAGCCAGCGGACGAACCAGTCGCACATGGCCAGCGCGAGCCGGGAACGCCGGGCGGCGCCGACAATGGTGTGTCCCTCCCCGGGCAGCAGGACCAGTTCGGTCGGCACCCCGGCAGCCTTCAGCGCCGCGTGCGCCCGGACCGACTCACCGACCGGGACATTGGTATCGCATTCGCCATGGATCAACATGGTCGGCGAGCGCACCTGATGCAGATGGGTCAGCGGCGACAGGGCCCGGAGCAGATCGGCATCGGCCGCCGGGTCACCGTATTCGGTGATCGATGCTGCCGCCATCCAACTCTCGGTCTCCGCAAAGAACGACAGCAGATCGGACATTCCTGCGTGCGTCGCCCCTGCGGCGAACAGCTTCGGCCACCGGGCCAACGCCGTCAGGGCCAGATAGCCACCGTACGACCAGCCCTGAACGCCGATTGAACCCGATGCAGCCCAACCCTGCTCGACGAGGAACTGTGCGGTGGCGAGCACATCCTGGAAGGATTCTTCCCGGCGGGGTCCGTCGTCGGCGGCCATGAATGAGGCGCCGTAACCGGACGACCCCCGCACATTCGGTGCGAAGACCGTCAGCCCCGCCGCGACCATCGACTGGGTGAGCAACGAGAACGCCGGCCGTTCCTCACTTTCCGGTCCCCCGTGCAGCGAGACGACCGTCGACTCCGGTCCGTGGGCATTGCGCGGGCGGTACAGCCAACCCTGCAAAGGCAGGCCGTCGATCGAGCGGTACGAATGCAGGGTCGGGATGACGACACAATCCGGTAGCGAGACCACAGGCATCGCGGGAACCCGCTGGGGGATCGACACCGTTGGCAGCTCATGGCTTTCCGGAGCCCGGGCGGTCAGAGCGCAATGGTAGAGACTCCGCGGACTGGTCGGGCCGGTCACTTCGAGAATCATCCGGTCACTTCCGATCGACCAACCCGGCAGCACCGGGCCCGGCAGTTCGACCGGAAAACATTCTCCCGACTCGAGATCGCGGATCTCCATCCGGCTCACGCCGGCGGCGTTGAAGACCAGCACCGCGGAACCGTCGGCCCGGACCGCGTAGCCCTCGAGGTCGGCATCGTCCTTGGCGGCCATGACTTCCATCGGGCCGGGGACCCCCCGGTCGAGCGGAACCCTGGCCAGGACGGTCCTTTCGCGGCCGGCGCTGGTCCGGAGGTATACGTAAGATCCGTCGGCCGAAAACCGCCCGTCCTCACCGACCTCGCCCCCGCGGGGAAAGTCCCGCTCCAGCAACCGCACTGGTTGCTCGTCGGGCCCGAGGGTCAACAGATACAGCCGCCGCCGGTTCCGGGGTCCGGAGCGAACAACCATGCGGTGGCCATCCGCGCTCACCGAGGTGACGACGCAGAAGCCCAGGCCCATCGAGGCGGCGACCGGCTCGAGCATCCCGGTGTCGACATCGACGACGAAAGCCGGTGCCCCCCCGGATATCCCGTCAGCCACCGTGAACGCGAACCGGCCGGGCCGAGCGGTCCAGGTTCCGGCGAGCACCGTCTCGAGGGATCCGCCGCCGGCCAGCAGTCGCCGGCCAGTCCCGTCCGGCCGCACGGCGTGTAGTTCGGCCCGGATCGAACCGGCGGGAGAGACCAGATAGGCCAACCAGTTTCCGTCGGGCGACCAGGCCACCGAGATGGCCTCCTGGCCTGGCCCTGACACGGTCATGGCGAGCCCCGGATCTGCCGGGCCGACCTGGTCCAGGCCGGTCTGATCCACACCGGTCCGGTCCACCCCGACCGGTGCCGCCTCGACCGGTGCCACCTCGACCACCGGGGTCCCGGAACGGTCGCAGATGTAGGCGACCCGTTGCCCGTCGGGCGACAACGATGGGCACCAGGCTCCGGATGCGGTAGCGATGGCCGTGACCGGCCCGGTGAAGGCTGTGGGGTTCCGGTGCAGTCCGTCCGGAACATGACGCGGGCGCCGAGTCCGCAGCTCCTCACGCACGACGGTCATGAGATGCCGTGCTGCTGTAGCCACATTTCGAGCAGGCCGACCTGCCACAGCTGATTGGATCCGAGATTGGTGCGGTGCGAGTTGGGCTCGGTCAGCAGCTGTTCGATGTAGTCGGAGCGGAAGAGGTTGCGCCCCATGGCTTCCGGCGCGAGCAGGGCCTCACGCACCCGGGCCAGATACCGT
>JBBRDH010000041.1:0-36471 GCA_038204125.1 Mycobacteriales bacterium | reverse complement strand
CCTCTGTGTGAGATCGCAACGCCGGTCGGGTCCGGCCACCTGGGCGGTGCCGTTCGGTACCGCGATTGGCGGCGGCCCGGTTCCACGCTAGCGTGGTCACCGGAGGCGTGCAGGCGCCTGGTGGCCCTCCCGGTCTTCAACACCGGTGGAGCCGAGTATCTCGGTTCGGCGGGTTCGATTCCCGTCCGCCTCCGCCGCCCCACCCGTCCCCGTCCGCCGCCCTACCGTCCCAGCGACGCATCCTCCCGCTGCTGCCGAGCACCGCAGAGACCGTCTCAACGAGATCGCCGGTGGCTCAACCGTCGTAGCACGATCGTCAGGAAGGCATAAAGGGTCGCAGTCCGTGGCCATTGGGTGACGACCCGGCCCGAGGCGGACTGGTAATAGTTGTTGGTGGCAGTGAAGGCGGTCCCGACCATCTTGCGCTGCAGCCATCGGTTGTAATGTCGGGTGATGGCCGCGCCGACTTCGACCTCACGTATGCCGGGGCGCTTGAGCCGGGCGATTTCCTTCGCCGCGTAGGTGGCCTGGCGTTCGAGGTTCGGGATGATGAAACCGCCGTTGGTATTCGGCCCGTACAGCATGAAGAAGTTGGGAAACCCCGGAACGGTGATTCCCAGGAACGCGGTGGGTTCCCCCGCCCAATACTCGTGCAGGTCCAGTCCTTCGCGGCCTCGGACGGTCAGCCCGTGCAGATAGCTCGCGGCCTGAAAGCCGGTGGCCAGCACCAGCACATCGACTGAGCGCTCTTTACCCGTGGCGTCGATGACGCCCGTCTCGGTGCAGGCGGCCAGGGCAGATGGGATCAATTCCACGTCCGGCCGACGCAGGCTCGGGTAAAAGGTGCTGCTCAGCACTGCTCGTTTTCCTCCGAAGGAATAGTCAGGTGTGACAAGGCCTTTGAGGTCGGGGTGATCGGCGAAGACCTCGGCGATGTTTCGCAGGGCAGTCTCCTGCGCGCGCCGGTTGGCCCGGGTGCCTGGCCGGAAGAAGGCGCCGCGAAATTCCCGCTTTTCTTGCCGGAGGTAGAGCCGGAGCCGATTGATCCGCCAGACTGCGGGCCAGCGATAGATACGGCGTTCCAGGTCGGTGAAGTCACGGTCGCCTTTGGGGAGTAGCCAACCGGGTTGGCGTTGGAACACATAGACTTTTTCCGCGCGCCCGGCCAGTGAGGCCGCCACCTGGGTGGCACTCGAGCCGGTGCCGATGACCGCGACGCGCCGGCCATCGACGGGAAGGGCGTCGTCCCAGGATGCGGTATGCACCGCGACCCCGCCGAAGTCGCCGAGCCCGGGCAGATCAGGCAGGCGGGGCGCGCTGAACATGCCGACCGCGCTGATCACCGCCTCGAAGTGCTGCTCGTCTCCTTGTGCCGTGCGCACCACGTACCGCTTGGCATTGTCGTCCCAGCTCACCGATTCAACGGTTGTCCGCAACCGAAAATGTTGCCGCAGTTGGAAACGATCCACGACGTGTTCGAGGTAAGACCGCAATTCGTGGTGGCCGACGTGCGTGCGCGACCAGTCGTAGCCGGCGAATGAATAGCAGTACATATGCGATGCGGCGTCGGTTTGGGCCCCGGGATAACGGTTGTCCCACCAGGTTCCGCCGACCCCGGCGGAGCGCTCGAAGATCACGAACTGATGCAGACCGGCGCGACGTAGTTTTACCGCGGCGGCGATACCGCCGAAGCCGCCGCCGATGATCGCCACCCGCAGGTGCGGGTCCGAAGTTCCGCAGCGACCGCTACCCGCCTGGTCCCGGTACCGGTGGAGCCGGATCCACGAGGACAAGGTCCTGGTCAATGCGAGTCGCCTTTCCAGATCGGTCTGGTCACGTTCGCAGCGGCGGCCTCCACCAGGAAGGTCGGCAGCGGCGCCCAAGGGTCGGCGTGCCTCCCGAACAGGGTCTCGATGATCACGCCGGTCAGGATAGTGGCGGCCCCCGGCAAGGGTTCCGACGAGTTCCGTGTGGTCGGTCATCGGTTGGTGCAGGGCAGTAGCGGCCGGTGAAGGCCCCGTGTCGGCTAGGCCTTGCGACCTAGCCGGATCCGCAAAATGTGGCCGGGAAGTCGATGCACGCCTCCGGCCCCGTCCATACCGTCGAGGACAGCGCAACCGAATGGGGCGTCCGCAGCTATGGAAGGCAAGTGACCAATGATCGAGGTCGAGAATCTCAGCAAACGGTACGGCGACAAGTTGGCCGTCGACGGCCTGAGTTTTGTCGTACAGCCTGGAATTGTCACCGGCTTTCTGGGACCCAACGGCGCCGGAAAATCCACCACCATGCGGATGATTGCCGGGTTGGACGAGCCGACATCAGGCAGCGTCAGGGTCAACGGTGGGAACTACCGGTCGGCGTCCGCGCCGATGGCGGAATTGGGTGTGCTGCTGGAGGCGAAAGCGGTGCACACCGGACGTTCGGCGCGCAACCATTTGACGGCACTTGCGCAGACCAACGGGATCGGCCGGGCCAGGGTCGATGAGGTCATCGACATGGTCGGTCTGCAGGACGTGGCCGGCAAAAGGGTTGGCGGGTTCTCCCTGGGTATGGGCCAGCGACTCGGCGTCGCCGCAGCCCTTCTCGGGAACCCTGAGACCGTCGTGCTCGACGAACCGGTCAACGGACTGGATCCCGAGGGTGTGCTGTGGATCCGCAACATGCTCAAGGACCTGGCTGCGGCCGGCCACACCGTATTCGTCTCGTCGCATCTGATGAGCGAGATGGCCATGACCGCAAGTCGACTGGTCGTCGTCGGCCGCGGGCGTTTGATCGCCGACACGACCGTGGACGAATTCGTCGCGCGGGCCTCCGGCGGTTCTGTCACCGTGCGCACCCCCGAGGCGGCACAGCTTCGAAACCTGCTCGTCGGGTCGCATCTCGGCCCTGATGTCACGGTGACCAGCGAGCACTCGGACGTCCTGCAGGTCGATGGATTGACCGCGGAGCAGATCGGAACAATAGCCTGGCAGGCTCATCTGCCTCTCTACGAATTAGCTGTCCAGCAACCCTCTTTGGAAGAAGCATTCATGCAACTCACCGGTGATTCCGTCGAATACCGCTCAGCCGTCCATGCCGACCCGGTCGGGGTGGCGGCATGACGCACTCACTTGACACGAAGACCCCGAATCCCACGATCACCCGGCCGGCCCGCAGCCAGGGCGCGCTGCGGGTCACCAATGCCAGAGTGCTCCTCTCGGAATGGACCAAATTCCGCTCACTGCGGTCGACGATCTATACCGTGGTGGTCGCGGTGGCGCTCATGGTGGGTCTGGGGGCGCTGTTCTCAGCGATCACCGCCAGTCAGTACACCTCGTTCGATCCGGCCGCAAAGGCACAGTTCAACCCGATTTCGACCAGCCTGGCCGGTGTCCTCTTCGCTCAATTGGCGATCGGTGTTCTCGGCGTCCTGCTGATCAGCGGCGAATACAGCACCGGCATGATCCGCTCCTCACTGACTGTCGTGCCGCGTCGCCTGCCGATGCTGGCGGCCAAGATAGTGGTCTTCGCAAGTGCGGTATTCGTCACCATGTCGATCACCAGCCTCGGGTCGTTCCTGCTGGGTCAGGCGCTACTCGGCAGCTCGGATCTCGGCGTTTCACTGGGCAGTCCCGGCGCGTTGCGCTCGGTGCTCGGGGCGGCGCTCTACCTGACAGTTGCAGGCGTGATCGGCGTGGCCCTGGGCGCCCTGCTCCGGAACACCGCGGCCGGAATTTCGACTTTCGTCGGCGCGTTCTTCGTCATCCCGCCGCTCACCGGCCTGCTTCCGGCGTCGTGGACCGACAAATTCGTCCAGTACCTCCCCTCCAACGCAGGTGGCGTGCTGTACGGCGGAACGCGCGGACTGACCAATGCGCTGGCACCGTGGACGGGATTCGCCGTGCTGTGCGGCTACGCGGTCTTTCTGGTAGGGCTGGCAATGTTGCAGATGCGTCGCAAAGACGCCTGATGGAGGATCGTCGACACCATGCAGTTTGACGCCCAGCACGTCGACGCCCAGCACGTCGACGCCCAGCACGTCGACGCACGACACGTCGCACCCGGGGACCTCAGCCCCGGGTGCGACGTGCTGGTGGCGCAGACCCCCCGACTGCACTCCTGGCGGTGGTGGGTCACCGACGCCCTGGTAACTCTCGGGGTGGCACTCCTGGGAATCCCCGCACTTCTCGAGGGTGGCGACCGATCGGTGGCCGCTGCCATCCCCGCCCTGCTGCTTCTCACCCTGCCGCTGTTGTTCCGGCGGCGTCAGCCCAGGACGGTCTTCTACGGCCTGCTCGCCGTCGCGGCGGCGATCGTGACTGCCGGAGATATCCGGCTCGGTGTCAACTTTTCGATTGTCGTTGCGCTGTACACGGTCGCCTCGATCAGTACCCGGCGCTCAGCGGTGATCGCGGCCGGCATCGTCGAGTTGCTCGCCATTGTTGCGATCGTCCGACTCGCGCTCACGGACTGGTGGGTGGCCGCCGTCTTTGCGACCGGAATGATCCTTGCGGCTCTCGGGCTCGGGCTCTATTCGGCGACCAGGCAGGCCTATCTACGGGAGCTCCACGACCGTGCCGAGCGCCTGGAACGTGAACGCGATCAGCTCGACGAGCTGGCGGTCGCCGCCGAACGAGCCCGGATCACCAGAGAGATGCACGACATCCTGGCCCACCATCTGACCGTCATGGTTGCGCTGAGCGATGGTGCTGCCTCGACGTCCGTCGCCTCGCCGGCCCGGGCGGCGGAGGTGATGCGCACGGTGAGCGCCACCGGCCGCCTGGCGCTGGCCGATACCCGTCGGCTGCTCGCGGGACCCACGGACGGTAGGGGGTCGACCGGTGACCGGCAACCGGTGCCCGATCTGACCGGACTCGATGACCTGATTGCCAGGGTGCGGTCGGCGGGGTTACCGGTGAGCTATGAAGTGCGCGGCACGATCAACGATCTCGCGCCTGGGCTGCAGCTGACCATCTACCGACTGGTGCAGGAGGCGCTGACCAACACGCTCAAGCACGCCGGGACCGGAGCCGGCGCGGTCGTGCGGCTCCGACGGCTCGCCGACACGATCCACCTGGACGTCGAGGACAACGGAGCCGGAGCCCGCGCGGTGACCCCGGCGACCGCGGGTCGTGGCGTGGCCGGCATGCGGGAACGAGTGCATTCCTTCGGCGGTGAATTTCGGTCCGGCCCCGGAGTTCCTGCCGGCTGGCTGGTGTCCGCCCGGCTGCCGACGGGCGACGAGGTGCGGGTGTGATCCGGGTGCTGCTCGTCGATGATCAGTCGTTGCTGCGGTTGGGTTTTCGGATGATCCTGGAGGCCGAGCCGGACCTCGAGGTGGCCGGCGAGGCCGCCGACGGCGCAGCGGGTGTGCGAATGGCGGCCTCGCTGAGGCCGGACGTCGTGTTGATGGACGTTCGGATGCCCGTGATGGACGGGATCACGGCGACGGCGGCCATCGTCGCCGGACACTCGCCGACCAGGGTGCTCATCCTGACCACGTACGACCTGGACCAGCACGTGTTCGCCGGACTCCGGGCCGGTGCCAGCGGGTTCCTGCTCAAGGATGCGCCGCCGGCCGACCTGATCGCCGCGATCCGGACCGTGGCAGCCGGGGAGGCGGTGTTGGCGCCGACCACCACCCGTCGTCTCATCGACCAATTCGTCCCGTTGCTGCCCGATCCGACCATCACCGCCCGGCGGGACTCGGTGCTGGCGCAATTGACCGACCGGGAGCGGGAGGTCTTCGCGCAACTTGCCCGCGGCGCCTCCAACCGGGAGATCGCGGCGGCGATGTACCTGTCGGAAAGCACCGTGAAAATCCACGTCGGCCATATCCTCGCGAAGCTCGACCTGCGCGACCGGGTCCAGGTGGTCGTGCTCGCCTATGAATCCGGCCTGGTCACACCCGAGAGTTGACCCGGGCCTGATTGCCCGAAGTCGTCAGACCACGCCGTGGACCGACTCTCCGGCCTGAAATGCCTGCACCGCAACGGCATCGGCAATCGTTGACACCCGCCATACCCGACCCGAGCCGTGGACGACCACTGATCCGGAATTGATCGACAGAACGGTGTTCTCGTCTATTCCGACACCTTTCAGGTCGGGGTTGAGGTGCGCGGCAGCGATCAGCCGGGGCAGCGTTCCCCACTGCGCGCAATGCACATCGACGGTGAAATCCAGCAGTCCGAGACCGGGTCGAAGAGTAATTTCGACCAACTCCTCGGCAGCGTCCTCGGGACAGACCGGCACCCCGCTCCACTGCCAGCCGCCGACAATGGCCGACCCGGCCGCTATCGAAGATCCGGCCGAAAAGCCAGCATACGGACGGGTTCCGGCGCGCAGCCAGGCCCTGATCCGGTCGGCGGCGGGTGCCAGAGCCGCTGCATAGCCAGGGGTCAATCCGCCGCACACCAGAAGTCCGTCGGCGTCGCCGAGGGCGTGCACATCGAACTGCGCGCCCTCGGTCACCGGGACCGGAGCTGCCGAGCAGGGGGCTACCTGCTCGAGAACCCGCTGCCAGCGGGCGAACTGGTCCGACCCGTCTCCCTCGTCGAGCACCACGCAGGCGATCGACGGCCGCCGGTTGCCGGCGACCTGCTGCGCCGCCCGAAGGAAAGGACCATAGATGGCATCGGCCGCGCCGGGGTCCCAGCCGCCGCCGATGAGGTGTATCGGAAATTCACTCATTGCAAGATTTTGGCGCACGATGACCGGGGAATCTCCTGCAGGTGGTGCGGGTAGGTCCGACGATGCCGGGCCGACATTCGGAAGGTGGGTGCTCATGACAGATCCGGGTCGTCCGGACCCGCGTCGGGCGGTGCCGCGTACCGATGTGGTGCTGGCCGACCCCCGACTGCGGCTTGCCGTGGATCGGATCGGCGCCGCCCAGGTCATGGCCGCGGTCCGGCAGGCGCAGCAGGAGGCCAGGTCCGGCGGATTGGCGCCGGTCGACGTCCCGGACCGGGCCGTTGCGATCCTTCCGACTGGCGCGAGCGAACTGCGGTCGGTGATCAATGCGACCGGGGTGGTGCTGCACACCAATCTCGGCCGGGCACCCCTGTCCACTGCAGCGATCGCCGCGCTCACGGCGGCCGCCGGTTACGTCGACGTCGAGTTCGACCTGGACACCGGAAGCCGGGCCCGGCGCGGGCGGGGGACCGCTGCGGCGCTGCGGGAGGCGGTGCCGGCGGCCGGTGACGTACTGGTCGTCAACAACGGTGCGGCCGCCCTGCTACTTGCGGTGACGACGCTGGCCGGAGGCGGCGAAATCCTCGTCAGTCGCGGCGAGATGGTGGAAATCGGCGACGGCTTCCGGCTGCCGGACCTGATGGCGGCCACCGGTTCCCGGATCATCGAGGTCGGCACCACCAACCGCACCCGCCTCGCCGACTATGCCGCCGTGATCGGCCCGGAAACCCGCTGCATCGTCAAGATCCACCCCAGCAACTTCCGGATCACCGGATTCACCGCGCAGTCCTCGATCGCCGAACTGGCGACGTTGCCCGTCCCGCTCATCGCCGATATCGGCAGCGGACTGCTCCGCCCCGACCTGCTGCTGCCCGACGAGCCCGACGCCGCCACGGCGCTGACCGCCGGGGCCGACGTGGTCACCTGCAGCGGCGACAAGCTGCTCGGCGGCCCGCAGGCGGGTCTGTTGCTGGGCGCGGCCACCCTCATCCAAGCGATGCGCCATCATCCGTTGGCCCGGGCGCTGCGCCCCGACAAACTCACCCTCGCCGCGTTGGAAGCCACCCTGCGCGGGCCGGCAACCCCGACATTCGCTGCGCTGCATGCCGACCCGGCGACCCTGCGGCTGCGCTGTGAACGGCTGGCAGAACTGCTCGGCGATGATGCCGGCGGCGAAGTGGTGCCCTGTCAGGGCGCCGTCGGCGGCGGCGGGGCACCCGGGGTGCCCCTTCCAGGTTGGGCAGTGGCGCTGCCCGCCGACCTGGCCGAACGACTGCGGACGGGTGAGACACCGGTGGTGGGCAGGGTGACCGGCGACCGGCTCCTGCTGGACCTGCGCTGCGTGCCGGAAGCGACCGATTCCGCGCTGGCCGAGGCGGTCCGGTTCGCCGTCGCGGCCGGCCGGTGACGGGCGGCCCGATGTTCGTCATCGCAACGGCCGGGCACGTCGACCACGGCAAGTCGACGCTGGTCCGGGCGCTGACCGGAATGGAACCCGACCGGTGGGCGGAGGAGCGCCGCCGCGGCATGACCATCGACCTGGGCTACGCCTGGACGACCCTGCCCCAGGGACCGACGCTGGCCTTCGTCGACGTGCCCGGCCACGAGCGGTTCATCGGCAACATGCTCGCCGGCCTCGGACCGGTACCGGCCGTGTTGATGGTGGTGGGCGCCGACGAGGGCTGGCGCGAGCAGAGCGCCGAACATCTCGCGGCGATCGACGCGCTGGGTCTGCAGCACGGTCTGCTGGCCGTCACCCGGTCCGATCTGGCCGACCCAGCGGTCGCCGAAGCTGCTGCGCTGCAGCACATCGCGGATTCGAGCCTGGGGCAGGTCCGGGCGGTGCGGGTATCGGGTCTGACCGAGATGGGACTGCCGGAACTGCGGTCCGCGCTCGCTTCGATGGTCGCCGAATTGCCGACGCCGCGGACCGACGGGCGGGTCCGGCTGTGGGTCGACCGTTCGTTCACCATCAGGGGCAGCGGGACGGTGGTCACCGGCACTCTCGGAGCCGGTGCGCTGGAGGTCGGCGACACGCTGCAGTGGGCCGGCGGCCAGGCGCGGATCCGGGCGCTGCAGAGCCTCGGCCGGTCGCTGGACCGCGTCGAGGCCGTTGCCAGGGTGGCGGTGAACCTGCGTGGCGTGCCGCCGGAGGCGTTGACCCGTGGGACGGCGCTGCTGACGCCCGGCGGCTGGACCCCGACGTCGGTGGTCGAGGCTCGGACGCGGACGCCGACCGATTCGCTGCCGAGCCGGGCGGTCGTGCATCTGGGTTCCGGGGCGTTCCCGGTGACGATCCGGCCGCTGGCGCCGAACGTCGTCCGGTTGACCCTGTCGAGCCCGCTGCCGCTCGAACCGGGCGATCGGGGCATTCTGCGCGACCCGGGAAAGGGTCGGCTGGCCGGCGGGTTCGTCGTCCTCGACACGGCGCCGCCTGCGCTGCGCCTACGGGGGTCGGCCGCCCGCCGCGGCGCCGAACTGGCCGCCCACGCCGCGGCGCCGCCGTTGGTCGAGCAGGTCCGGCGGCGCGGCGCAGTCCGGGCGGCGGAACTGCGCCTGCTCGGCGTGGACCCCGATCAACCAGCGGAAGTCCTCCGCCGCAACGGCTGGCTGATCGACCCCGGCATCTTCTCCCGCTGGGTCACTCAGCTTTCGGCGCAGGTGAAGCAACACGACGAACGAACGCCGATGAATCCGGGCCTGCCATCGCCCGTCGCCGCACGTTCGATCGGCCTGCCGGACGTCACGCTGCTCCCGGACATCGCGCAGCAGGCCGGGCTGTCGGTGGTCGACGGCAAGGTGGGACGGCCCGGGGTACGGCCCTTGCTGGGGGCCGCGGAGGCGGGCATTGCCCAGCTCGAAAAGCGGCTGGCCGCAGACCCTTTTGCCGCCCCGGAACGGGGAGACCTGCAGTCGGTGCGGATCGGCCGGGCCGAGCTTGCGGCTGCGGAGGCGGCCGGGCGGGTACTGCGTCTGACCGACGATCTGGTGCTGCTGCCCGGCGCGCCGGCGCTCGCCCGGAAGATCCTGGGAGGCCTACCGCAGCCGTTCACGACCAGTGCCGCGCGGGCGGCGCTGGGCACCACCCGACGGGTGGCGATCCCGCTGCTGGAACACCTCGACAAGCTCGGCTGGACCAGGCAATTGCAACCCGGGTCACGCGTGCTCGTCGACGAGTGACTTCGCTTCCAGCGGCCTGTCATGCCCAGGTACCGCCCGCGCGGCCGTGGCTCGCCAACCGGCCAGACCGGGCTGCAGGGTCTCGCGCCACACCCGCTCCGGCCGCAGCCGCTCGTGCCACAGGGCCGCCCGTGCGGCGTTCGCGCCGCAGGCGCCGTGCGCACCCCCGCCAGGATGGGCCGACGCTGAACCCAGATAGAGCCCCTTGACCGGGGTCTCGGCGCGGCCGAGGCCGGTGACCGGCCGGAAGATCAGCTCCTGGTGGAGCGCCGCCGTCCCACCGCCGAGCGCCCCGCCGACCAGGTTCGCATTGCGGCTCTCCATCTCGCGCGGACCGAGAATCCGCCGGGCGAGGATTCTCGACGAGAACCCGGGGGCGTTGCGCTCGATCCGGTCCTGCATCCGGTCGGCCATCCGGTTGAGGTCGTCGGAGTCCCAGGCGCCGGTGATCGAGCCACCGGCGTCCGAGTTCACCTGCTGCGGCACGTGGGTATACGCCCAGACCGCCTCGGTTCCGGCCGGCGACCGGGTCGGGTCGGCCGTCGTCATCAGGCCCACCAGCAGGAACGGGTCGAGCGGCACCACGCCGCCGGTGACCTGTCCCATCCAGGCCGACAGTTCGGTGACCGACGAAGCGAGATGAACGGTGCCGGGCGCCTTTTCGGGTGTGACACGCCAGGGGATCGGACCCGATAACGCCCAGTCGACCTTGACCGTGCCCGGGTCCCATTCGAAGCCCTGCATACGTTGGCGGAGCTTTGCCGGTAGGTCGTTCCACGAGACCAGCCCGCCATACAGCGCCGGGGCCGAGACGTCGGCGACCACCGCCCGGGTGGCCGAGATCCTCGTGCCGTCGGCCAGCCGCACCCCGGTGGCCCGCCCGTCGGTCACCAGCACCTCGTCAACCCTTGCGTTGCAACGGATCTCGCCGCCGCCCGCCTCGAACCGGCGGGCCAGCGAACCCGCGAGTTCGCCGGCGCCGCCGACCGGAACCGGAAACCCGTACTGCTGGGCAAGCATCGCCAGCAACAGGCCGAACACCCCGGAGCCGGCCGAATCGGGGGACAGGTCGGCGTGCGCGGCGTTGCCGGCGATCAGCAGCTTGGCGGTCTCACCCGACAGGTAATGGGAGGTGAGTGACCGCGCCGTCTGGAGCAGCATCCGGATCACCTCCAGGCCGCCGGCCCTGGGCATGGCCGCCGCCAGTTGCAGGCCGCCGCGGACCGGTGGGAAAGGGGTCAGCACAGAAGTGATCAGGCCGGGGCCGATCCGCTTCCAGACGTCGTAGAGGGCAAGCCAGCCGTCACCGTCGCCCGATTGCAGCGCGTCCAGGCAGGCGGCGGTGTCTGCCGCGTCGCGATGCAGCAACGCCCACCGGCCGTCGACGTCGGGGGTGCCGACCACTGCCGGCGCGTGCGCCCAGCGAAGTCCGTGACGAGGAAGGTCCATCCCCGCGATCACCGGGGAAGCGGCGGTCAGCGGATAGAAGGAGCTGAAGGTGTCGTGCTCGAAGCCCTCGTGAACGTCCGAGTCACTGGCCACCGCGCCGCCCACCGTCGGCTGTGCTTCCACCAGTAACACGTCCCAGCCCGCATCACAGAGCAAATTGGCGGCGACCAGCCCGTTGGGGCCGGCGCCGATGACGATGGCATCCGCTTGACTTCTCACCCCCGAATGATTCCCGTACCGCCGGGAATTACCACACCATGAGCGAAACAAGCCGCGCATTGAATTGTTCTGCGCAGGAGGTCTTCGACGTGTTGGCCGACGGGTGGCTGTACGCCTCCTGGGTGGTCGGGGCGTCGCGGATCCGCGGGGTCGACGCCGGCTGGCCGAGGGTCGGCACCAAGATCCACCACTCGGTGGGCTCGTGGCCGATGCTCATCGACGACGTCTCGATCGCCATGCTCTACGACCCCCCGCGTTCGCTGAAGCTCAAAGCGCGCGCCTGGCCGGCCGGGGAGGCCGAGGTGCTCATCGAGGTCCGGAGCGCCCCCGAGGGCTGCACCGTCACGATGTCCGAGGACGCCGTTGCCGGCCCCGGAAGGCTGCTGCCGGGACCGCTGCGTCACACCGTGCTGGACTGGCGCAACCGGGAAGCGCTGACCAGGCTCGCCTTTCTGGCGGAGGGCAGAGCCAAGAGCGCTCAGGTCAGGAATGTCACCGGCGGTTCCGACGGGTGAAGGCCCGCCCGCACCGCGGGAGGCCGATTGCCGATTGCCAGTTCCCCCGAGCCTGCTGACGGCGTTGAATGAGGGTCGTAGCCATCTCGGGAAGGCAGGATCCGATGTGAGTGCCTTCGACAGCGAGAAGGATGCTCTGCCGGCGGCGGGGGACAGCCTGGGCGATCGACCGCCCGGTATCTCGAGCACGCAGCGGCTGCTGTCGGCGGCTCTCGCTCCGCTCGATGTGGACGGGGCCTCCGTTGCGGTGGTCGGTCGGCAGGGCAGCAAGGAACTCGTGTTCGCCACCGACGAGGTCGTCGCCGCGCTCGACGAGCTGCAGTTCACCCTCGGTGAAGGCCCGTGCATCGACGCGGCCTCGACCCGGCTGCCGGTGCTGGTCAGTGATCTGGAGGGTTCCGCGGCGTTCGATCGCTGGCCCGGTTTCGCCCACGAAGCGACCCAGGTGGGAGCGCGGGCGGCGTTCGCATTTCCGCTGCAGATCGGCGCTGTCCCGTTCGGTGTCATCGAGTTCTACCGCCGGCGCCGCGGACCGCTGGCCGGGGAGCTGCTGGCCGAGGCGTTGCTGTTGGTCGACGAACTGGTGCTGGTGGTACTCCGGGACCTGACCGGGGGTGGTCATTCCGGAGTCGGTGACGGGTCGTTGATGGCTTCTCCGAGCCTGTTGTTCGGTCGGCCGGAGATCTCCCAGGCCACCGGGATGATCTCGGTGCAGCTCGGGACGTCCATCCCCGATGCGCTGGCGCAGCTGCGGGCGCAGGCGTTCACCCAGCGCCGATCGATCGCCGAAGTAGCCGCGGACGTCGTCGCCCGCCGTTTCACCTTCGCAAATACCCGCTGAGGCCGAGCCGCCGCCGGAACCGGGCTCGGATGCCCTTGGGCGCAACTGGAGCATCGGTCGGTGGAAAGATGATGCGGTGAAGACGAGCGCGGGGCTGCTGCTCTACCGGCCGGCCGCCGTCGGCGTCGAAGTACTGCTCGCGCACATGGGCGGACCGTTCTGGGCGGCGAAAGATGCTGCTGCCTGGTCAGTCCCGAAGGGTGAGCTGGAATCTGGCGAGAACCCGCTGGCAGCCGCTGTCCGCGAATTCACCGAGGAACTCGGGTTTCCGCCCCCGCCCGGCGCGGACGCCGAACTGGGCGCCGCCCGGCAGGGCAACGGCAAGACGGTGCTGGTGTGGGCCCGCGCAGGCGACGTCGACGCCGGCCCGGTCCACGGCAACACCGCGACCATCCAATGGCCGCCGCGCTCGGGAAAGACAATCGAGGTGCCCGAGATCGACCGGGTGCAGTGGTTCTCGGTCGACGCCGCCCGGGTCCGGCTGGTCAAGGGACAGGTCGTCTTCCTCGATCGGCTGGCCGAGCTGATGTGGGCCGGGCTGCCGGCGGCGGAGTCCGGCTGATGATCGGCTTCCGGAAGCCGGTCCTGACCCGCCGGGGCCTCTTCGGCGTCCACCCGGCGGTGATCGTGGCCGTGGTCGCCTTCCTGACCCTGCTCGGCGCCGCCGGTTTCCGGGCCGCACCCAGCGTGCTGATGGTTCCGCTGCAGCAGGAGTTCGGCTGGTCCCGGGCACTCATCTCCACCGCAGTCGGGGTCAATCTGGTGCTGTTCGGGGTCACCGCACCATTCGCCGCCGCGCTGATGGACCGGTTCGGTCTCCGCCGGGTCGTGAGCTGCGCGTTGATTCTGGTGGCGGCCGGCAGTGGACTCACCGTGCTGGTCCGGCAGCAGTGGCAGTTGATCCTCTGCTGGGGGGTGCTGGTCGGGCTCGGCACCGGCTCGATGGCCCTGGTCTTCGCGGCGACGGTGGCGTCCCGTTGGTTCGTCCGCCGACGGGGCCTCGTCATGGGAGTCCTGACCGCCGGCAGTGCTACCGGCCAGTTGATCTTCCTGCCGGTCCTGGCGGCGGTCACCGCACACGGGAACTGGCGCGGCGCGTCGATCGTCATCTCGCTGGTCGCTCTGGCCGTCGTGCCGTTGGTACTGGCGTTCCTGCGCGACTTCCCGGCCGACCTCGGGGTGCGGGCCTACGGCGCGCCGGCGATCGAGCCCGAACCGTCGGTGCGGGCACCGTCAGTTGCCGAATCCACCGGGTCGCCGGCCCCTGGGAGATCTGACCGGAGCGGCTCGGGGTCGGCCCGGCGGGCTCTCCAGGTGCTCGGAATGGCCTCCCACCATCGGACGTTCTGGGCTCTGATGGCGGGTTTCGCCATTTGCGGAGCGACCACCAACGGTCTGATCGGCACCCATTTCATTCCCGCGGCGCACGACCACGGAATGGGGGTGACCACCGCTGCCGGATTGCTGGCCGTCGTCGGCATCTTCGACATCGTCGGCACCATCGGGTCCGGATATCTCACCGACCGGGTCAATCCCCGCGTGCTGCTGGCCCTGTACTACGCGTTCCGCGGCGTGGGCCTGATGATGCTTCCCGGCCTGCTGTCCGACCAACTGCACCCCAGCATCGTGGCGTTCGTGATCGTCTATGGGTTGGACTGGGTGGCGACGGTGCCGCCCACGGTTGCGCTCTGCCGCCAGGCGTTCGGTCCGGACGGGACGATCGTGTTCGGTTGGGTGTTCGCCTCGCACCAGATCGGGGCGGCGCTGGCGACCGTGGCGGCTGGTGTCATCCGGGACCAGACCGGCGCCTACACCATTGCCTGGTTGGGCGCAGGCGGTATGTGCCTGGCCGCGGCGCTGGTTTCGTTCCAGATCCGGCAGCTGCCCACCGCCGTGCCGGGCGCGACGGAAGGAGGCCTGGCAGTCCGGCCCTCCGGAAAATCGGCCCGCTGAGTGCCCCGTATGTTGTCAGGGGTGGCTTCCATGGCGATGTTCCCCCTGGGCGGCGTCCTGTTCCCCGGGGCTCTCCTGCCGTTGCACATCTTCGAGGACCGCTACCGGAGGCTGGTCCGTGAATTGTTGGACCACGAGGACGGACCCCGCCGATTCGGAGTGGTCGCGATCGAGGCGGGGGCCGAGGTCGGGGACGAGGGTCTGTCCCAGCTGTACGACATCGGTTGCACCGCAGTGCTGACCAGGGTCGAGGCCTACAGCGACGGACGGTTCGACATCCTTGCTGTTGGCGAGCGGCGGTTCAAGATCCTGACCATCGATACGAAGTCGGATCTGGTACGGGCGGAGGTGGAGTTTCTGCCGGAGGCGGCCGCACCGGGTGGGTCGGCGCTGCGGGACCGGGTGGTCAAGGCCTTCGGGCGATACCGCTCGGTGCTCCTCGCCGCACAGGGCGCCGAGTCCGCGGGGGACCCGCTCGAGGACACATTGCCCGAGGATCCCACCGAGACCTCGTATCTCATCGCGGCCGCGATGGTCATCGAGACGACCGAGAAGCAGCAGTTGCTGGCCGCGGGCGATGTCCGCGAGCGGCTGGGGCTGGAGCTGCAGATCATCCGCCGCGAGGTGGCGCTGCTCTCCGGACTGGCCACCCGACCGGCGGTCGAGCTGGCCCGCTTTCCCTACCACCCCAACTGACGAGAGGGTGGTGATGGAGCCGGACCGCCGCTACCCACCGGGCCCGCGGCATACTTTCCCGATGGGCTACGACACTGACCTCGGCGATCGGCTCCGGGAGGCGCTGGCCGGTGATCGCGGAGTCACCGAGAAGCGGATGTTCGGCGGCCTGGCGTTTCTGATCGACGGGAACATGGCAGTCAGCGCAAGCGGGCAGGGTGGCCTGATGCTCCGGGTCGACCCGGCCGACGCCGAGGCGCTGATCCGAGAGCCGTATGCGGAGCGCTGCGGGATGCGCGGCCGCGAGATGGACGGCTGGCTGCGGATCGACGACAAGGCGCTGGGCACGGATGCGGAGCTGCAACGCTGGGTTGATCTCGGCCGGGCCCGGGCCAAGGCCCTGCCGGCCAAGTAGCGGCGGCCGGAGTAGCGGCGGCCGACCCACCGGCGGCGCGAGGTAGCGATTTGCGAGCGACTCAGATGGCCCAGCCTGGCCAGTAGTCGGGATGCTCCCGGTAGACCAGTGCCAGCGCGCGCAGCACCCACTCGGCCCCGGCAGCCAGGCCGGCGGCGAAATCGTCCGGTGGGCCCTGCTCCTGTTCATCGCGCCAGGCAAGGAAGGTGTCCAGAATTTCCTGTTTCACCTCGACCTCGAGCCGGAGCCGTTCAACGGCCAATGGCACGGTGGGCACGTCAGGGGTGGTTCTGGGAGGCGTCAGCTTCGACACCAATGCCAGCCGTCGGCCGCTCCGCTGGGTCGCGGGCGCCGGTACGGACCCGATCTTCCTGTGCTCGGGCCCGGAGGCGAGCGCGGCGTCCTCGGCGATACGCGCCCGCAGGAAATCGACCAGCCGGACGTGCGCCGGCGCTTCGCCTCCCTGCTGCTGCGTCACGCCGAAAAGTACCCGCAGTTCGATGGTCGTATTCCTGCCATGTTTGTCATTCGCCGCAACGCGCCGCGAATGTCGGGGCCCGGCGCCACCGCTGGGCCAAGAATCGGTTCGCCGGCCCCGACTAACATCGAGACACCCCCATCCGTCAGCGATCACCCGCCCGCCCCGAGGAGCACTGTTTTGTCCGTCGCCGCCAGCCCCCCGCCCGCTCCCCGAGTGAGGGTGCCGGCGGGAACGACGGCGTCCCAGGCCATCGGCGATGCCGGCCTGCCGCGCACTGGGCCGGCGGCCGTGGTCGTCGTGCGCGACGCCGGGGGCGGACTCCGGGACCTGTCCTGGGTGCCGACTGCCGACGCCGAGGTGGAGCCGGTGAGCGCTGACTCGGAGGACGGCCGGTCGGTGATCCGACACTCGGCCGCGCACGTCCTGGCACAGGCCGTCCAGCAGCAGTTCCCGGCGGCGAAGCTGGGCATCGGACCGCCCGTGCGTGATGGTTTCTACTACGATTTCGACGTCGAACAGCCTTTTACCCCGGAAGATCTGGTCGCGCTCGAGAAGCGTATGCGGCAGATCATCAAGGCGGGCCAGCGTTTTTCCCGACGGGTACTGCCCTCGGTCGGGGCAGCGAAAGCCGAATTGGCTGATGAGCCTTACAAACTTGAATTGGTCGATCTCAGATCTTCACCCGATCCGGCGGCCGACCGGGATCCCGAAATCATGGAAATCGGCGCCGACCAGCTCACCATGTACGACAATCTGCATGCCCATACCGGTGAGCGGATCTGGGGTGATCTGTGCCGCGGGCCACATGTCCCGACCACGAAGGCCATTCCGGCTTTCGCGCTGACCAGGTCGTCGGCCGCCTACTGGCGGGGTGATCAGCGCAACGCGGCATTGCAGCGCATCTACGGCACCGCGTGGGAGTCGCCGGAGGCGCTCGCCGGATACCAGGACAGCGTTGCCGAAGCCGAACGCCGCGACCACCGCCGACTCGGCGCCGAACTCGACCTCTTCTCCTTCCCCGACGAGATCGGCTCCGGTCTGGCGGTTTTCCACCCGAAGGGCGGCATCATCCGCCGGGAATTGGAGGACTATTCACGGCGCAAGCACGAAGAGGCCGGGTATTCGTTCGTCTACAGCCCGCACATCACCAAGGCGGCGCTGTTCGAGCAGTCCGGGCATCTGCAGTGGTACAAGGAGGGCATGTTCCCGCCGATGCACCTCGATGCCGAATTGGGTCCCGACGGGGAGATCCGCAAGCCCGGCCAGGACTATTACCTCAAGCCGATGAACTGCCCCTTCCACAACCTGATATTTGCCTCCCGCGGCCGGTCCTACCGGGAGCTGCCGTTGCGGTTCTTCGAATTCGGCAGCGTTTATCGGTACGAGAAATCGGGGGTCATCCACGGATTGACCAGAGTTCGCGGAATGACCCAGGACGACGCCCACATCTACGTCACCCCAGAGCAGTTGGAGGGCGAGATCACCTCGCTCCTCACCTTTGTGCTGAACCTGCTCCGCGACTACGGGCTGGACGACTTCTATCTGGAGCTGTCCACCCGCAACGAGGACAAGTACGTCGGCACCGACGCGCAATGGCAGGAGGCCACGGAGGCGTTGCGGTCGGCGGCGCTGGCGTCGGGCCTGGAGCTGGTGCTGGATCCGGGTGGGGCGGCCTTCTACGCACCCAAGATCTCGGTACAGGCCAGGGACGCGCTGGGCCGGACCTGGCAACTGTCGACCATTCAGGTCGACTTCCAACTGCCCGAGCGGTTCGACCTGAACTATGCCGCGGCCGACGGTTCGCGACAGCAGCCCTACATGATCCACCGGGCTCTATTCGGGTCGATCGAACGCTTTTTCGGCATCCTCACCGAGCACTATGCAGGTGCGTTCCCGGCGTGGCTGTCGCCGGTGCAGGCGGTGGGGATTCCGGTGGCCGATGCGTTCGGAGGCCACCTCGAGGCGGTGGCCGTGCTGGCCAGGAGTCGCGGGATCCGATTCGACGTCGACCATTCCGACGACCGCATGCAGAAGAAGATCCGTACCCACACCACCGGCAAGGTCCCCTTCCTACTGCTGGCCGGGGAGAAGGACATGGCCGCCGGGGCGGTCTCCTTCCGGTTCCGGGACGGTTCGCAGATCAACGGGGTGCCCGTCGCGGCCGCCGTCGACGCCATCGCGGGGTGGGTCGCCCAGCGGGTCAACCTCTCGCCGTCCGCCGAGAACTTCGCCGCAGAAATACCGGTCGGCGAACCGTCGGCCGGCAACATCCCGACCGGCGGCTGAGCCGTGGCCTCCGACGCCGGATCGGCAGCCGGCGGGTCGACCCCGGATCTGGCCTCCGACCCGCAGGGGGATATCCAGCTGGAGTTCCAGGACGGGGTGGGGGTTGACGACCGGCTGGCCCGGCTGTGGACGCCACACCGGATGGCCTATGTCACCGGCGGCGATCAATCGGCCACCGGCCCGACCGGGTCGACGGCTGTCGGCGAGCCGGAGTGTCCGTTCTGCCGTGTCCCCGGCCTGCCCGACGCGGACGGTCTGATCGTGGCGAGGGGGGCCGCCGTCTACGCCGTGCTGAACCTCTACCCGTACAACCCCGGGCACCTGATGGTCGTCCCGTACCGGCATATCGCCGACTACACCGACCTGGAGCCGACCGAGCTGAGCGAATTCAGCGAGTTCACCCGCCGGTCGCTGGCCGTGCTGCGATCGGTCTCGGCACCGCACGGATTCAACATCGGAATCAACGCGGGCTCCTCCGCCGGCGCCGGGATCGCCGCGCACCTGCATCAGCACGTCGTGCCGCGATGGGGCGGTGACGCCAACTTCATGCCGGTGATCGGGGCGACAAAAGTTCTGCCGCAGCTGCTTCCGGCCACCAGAGACCTGCTCGCCGCCGCCTGGTGATGCCATCGGGCCTACTCCGCGGGTCGCGCGGCGGAGGGGCGTCGGGTCGCGGCGATGTGCGGGAGGTGCCGGGTTGGCCGACTATCGTTGAGCCCCTGCACACCGACCGGCGTGGCCGGATGAACCCGTCCGGACCGACCGGCCCGCCCTGCCGACCGGTCGGGCGCCGACCGAGGGGAACGTCATGCTGAACGCGCTCGCCCGCGGCGCGGTGTCGAAGGCGACCGATCCGGTCGGCCGCGCATTGATGCGGACCGGCCTCACCCCGGACGCCGTCACCGTCATCGGCACCATCGGGGTGGTCGCCGCTTCGATCGGCCTGCTCGGGACCGGCCACCTGCTGTCCGGAACTCTGGTGGTGACCGCCTTCGTGCTGTTCGATCTGTTCGACGGCGCCATGGCCAGGGCTCGCGGGTACGGCACCGACTTCGGCCAGGTGCTGGACGCCTCGTGCGACCGGATCGCCGACGGCGCACTGTTCGGGGCCCTGGCCTACTACAGCTTCAACGCCAAGCACGACCCCCGGCTCGGCATCGCATGTCTGGTGATCCTGGTAGCGGGGCAGGTCATCTCCTATGTGAAGGCGCGAGCGGACTCGGTGTCGCTGCGGATCGGTGGTGCGCTCGCCGAACGGGCGGAGCGCAACGTCCTGGGGCTGGTCGGTGCCGGCTTGGCGGGCATGGGTTTGCGGCTGGCCCTGCCGATCTGCCTGTGGTTGCTGGCGGCCGCGTGCCTGGCCACGGTCGTGCAGCGACTGGTGCAGGTCCGGCTGGCCGCGACCGCCGCGGAACGCAGCGGTCCGGTCGCCGGCCGCTCCGGATGACCGCTCAGACCACCGGTGACGGCCCTGGTCGACAGCCGGACCACCCGGCCGGCCGGTTGCCAGGGGTCGGCCTTCGTCTGCCACATAATTTTGCCGACCGGGTGACCGCTGCCGGTTACGGCGTCGCCTGGACCGCGGCGGGCCGGCTCGGCGAAAAATCAGCGCGGGCGCTGGGCAACGCCGCCGCGGACCTGGCGACCCGCCGTCAAGGACCGAAGGTGGTGCAGTACGCCCGCAACCTGCGGCGGGTGCTCGGCCCGGCGGCGACCCCGGCGACATTGCATGCCGTGACGAAAGCCGGGATGCGGTCCTACGCCAGGTACTGGATCGAAACTTTCCGGCTACCGGCGATGGATCACCTCGACATCGCCCGCCGGACGAACGCCGATGCGCTGGGGCTCGAGCACATCGACGATGCGGTACGCGCTGGTCGGGGGGTCGTCGTCTCCCTGCCGCACTCGGGCAACTGGGACATCGCCGGCTTGATGATCGCCCACCGCCACCCCGGATTGATGACGACGGTCGTCGAACGGCTGGAACCGGAGAGCGTCTACCGGCGCTTTCTGGCCTTCCGGGAGTCGCTCGGGATGGAGATCCTGCCGCTGACCGGCGGACCGCCCGTCTCCCAGGTGCTCAAGGACCGGCTGCGCGCCGGCCACATCGTCTGCCTGCTGGGCGATCGCGACCTTTCCTCGAGCGGTATCGAGGTCGAGTTCTTCGGAGAGCGGACCAGGATGCCGGTGGGCCCGGCGATGCTGGCCGCCCTCACCGGTGCGGATCTGCTGGCAGCCCACACCCGATTCACCGACGACGGTTGGATCGCCGACATCTCCGCTCCGCTGCCGCTCCCCGGCGATCGACTCGCGGAGCAGGTTCGGGCGGCCACCCAGCTGCTCGCCGACCGCTACGCCGCCGGGATCGCCCGTTATCCGGCCGACTGGCACATGCTGCAGCCGCTGTGGCCGGCCGACCTCGAGGCCGTCGGCCGCCCACCTTCCGCGGTCGTCACCGGCAGTTCGGCATGAGGGTCGGACTGGTCTGCCCGTACTCCTTCGACATCCCCGGCGGCGTGCAGGCGCACGTCGCGGACCTGGGCCGGACCCTGATCGGCCTCGGTCACCAGGTTTCGGTGCTGGCGCCCGGCGATGACGACGGCGACTTCCCCGACTTCGTGGTCCCGGCCGGCCGCAGCGTCGGGATCCCCTACAACGGCTCGGTCGCCCGGCTGTCCTTCGGCCCGGTGTCCTACACCAGAGTCCGTCGGTGGATCCGGGCCGGCAGCTTCGACGTCCTGCACGTCCACGAACCCGCCGCGCCGAGCCTGTCGATGCTCGCCCTGATGGTGGCCGACGGGCCGATCGTCGCCACCTTCCACACCGCCAATCCCCGGTCGCGGATGCTGGCCGCGTTCCAGGGCGTGCTGCAGCCCTTCCTGGAGAAGATCACCGGCCGGATCGCGGTCAGCGAACTCGCCCGGCAGGTGCAGGTGGAGCACCTCGGCGGCGACGCCGTGGTGATCCCCAACGGGGTGGACGTGCCGTTCTTCGCCGAGGCCGAGCCGCTCGACGGTTACCCAAGAGCCGGCGGAACCATCGGCTTCATCGGCCGGTTCGACGAACCGCGCAAGGGCATGGCCACCCTGCTGGACGCCGTCCGCATCCTCGTCAGCACCCGGCCGGGTCTGGAGCTGCTGGTCGCCGGCAGCGGTGATGACGAGGAGTTTCTCACCGACACCGAAGATCTGCTGGGGCATGTCCGGCTGATGGGCCGGGTCTCGGACGAGGACAAGGCCCGACTGCTGCAATCGGTCGACGTGTACTGCGCGCCGAACACCGGCAGCGAGAGCTTCGGGATCATCCTGACCGAGGCGATGAGCGCAGGCTGCGCCGTGGTGGCCAGCGACCTCGAGGCTTTCCGCCGGGTGCTCGACAACGGAACCGCCGGCGTCCTGGCCCCGGTCGGCGATCCGGACTCGCTGGCCGCCGCGATCGGCAGGCTCCTGGACGACCCCGCCGAGCGCCGCGCGCTGGCCACCGCCGGTCGCCGGGCGGTCGCGGCCTTCGACTGGCCGGTCGTCGCTGCGACCGTCGTCAAGGTCTACGAAACGGTCATCGCCGCCGACCCGCGCGCTGTCGTCGAAGCCGAGTGAGAGCGTTGACGGGTCCGGGAGCGCAGGGATCCTGATGATGATGACGGAAGTGCGGAGAGGCGCGCGCGGGTGAACACGGCTGTCGTCATCCTTCTGAGCGTCGTTCTGCTGGCCGCTGCGCTGCGGCTGTGGATCACCGCCAGTCGCCTGGACCGGCTGCACGTGCGGACCGAGGCCGCCTGGAGTGCGCTGGAAGCGGCCCTGGCCCGCCGTATCGTCGCGACGAGGGCTGCGGCAGCGGCAGGCGCGTTTCCCGACGCGGACACGGCAGAGCTGCGCCGACTGACCCGCCGGGCCGACGGGGCCGACCGGGCGCACCGCGCAGAAGCGGAGAACGAACTTTCCCGCGCGCTCGCCACCCAGCCGCTCGTGGCCGAGCCCGCCCTGGCGGCGGAAGTGCTCGACGCGGGCGAACGGGTTGCTCTGGCCAGGAGCTTCTACAACGACGCCGTGCGCGACACCAGGGCGCTGCGTTCCGGGTGGTTCACCCGCTTGTTCCGGCTCGCCGGACGGGCGGTGCTACCGGCGTACTTCGAGGTCGCCGAGCAACCGGTCCCCGCCGGCCAGCAATCGGCTGAGCGGGCACAACGAACGGCTGCCCGGGTGCTGCTGATCGACTCGGACGAGCGGGTGCTTCTCTTCTCCGGGATGAACGCCACCGGCCGGCGGATCTGGTTCTCCACGGGCGGCGGGACGGAGGCCGGCGAGGATCTGCGGACCGCCGCCGTCCGCGAACTCTGCGAGGAGACAGGGCTGCAACTTCCGCCGGAGCAGCTGATCGGCCCGATCTGGCGCCGATTCGCGAACTTCGTCTTCACCGGGGTTGCCTATCACCAGACCGAGTTCTATTTCGTCGCCGCGGCTCCCGCGGGCTTCAAGGTGCAGACGACGGGCTTCACCCAGCTCGAGTCGGACAGCATCACCGGCTACCGATGGTGGTCGGTCGAGGATCTGGAGCAGACGCCGGACACGATTTTTCCGGTGCAGCTGGCGGCCCGGTTCCACGAGGTGCTGGCCGTGCTGGGGTCACCGGGCGGCTCCCGTTACTCCGGTGGCAGGTCCGGGATCCGCAGTGAGGTTCTCCTGACCAAGGCGAAGGCGCTCCATCCCTCAGCCGGCGGCCGGGGGCCGGCATTGCGCCTGCCCGGAGCGCCGGGGTCCTCGACCCGGACGATGACTGGGCGGCACGCGGCGGCCGATCCGCCGCCCGGCATCCTGCCCCCGGTGATAACAGGCCCGGTGATAACAGGCCCGGTGATGCCAGGCCCGGTGATGCCAGGCCCGGTGATGCCAGGCCAGGTGCTGCCCGTCATCCCGGTCGCCGAGCAGGATGTGGCCGAGATTCGCTGACCGCACAGTGACCGGACGGTCACTGAGCGAATGGGTCAGGTTTGACGTTGGCTCGGCGGGTCCGCCCGGACATCGCCTCGGCGGCGCCTAATCTTCGGTGGGGCAGGGGTGCCCGACGTCATCGAACCCGGGTTGACAGGTTGTGATGGAGGATCTGCATGCGGCGCAACCGGACCCGGAACGGGCTGTGGGCCATGGTGCTGGCTCTGGCGGTGGTCGCTTCGTGTTCGTCCCATCCGACGAAAACGGCGACTACGGCGACTACGGCGACAACGCCGGCCCCGACGCCGACGGCGGGTTCCATCCCCACAGTCTCGTCGTCGGCTGTTGCGACGAAACCGGCGGCCACCACGGCCGCTCGGTCGAAGTCGTCCGCCGCCACTGCGCGGCCCGCTCGCAAACCCGTCCCGAAACCCCGCCCGCCCGTTGTCCCGCCGCGGCCCACTTTCAACACGTTGACCGGCGGCGGGCTGACGGCGAACCCGGTCGTTGCCGTCAAGATCGACAACACCTACTTCGAGGTGGCCCAGTTCGGCGTGTCCGAGGCCGACATCGTCTTCGTCGAACAGGTCGAGGGTGGGCTGACCCGGTTGATCGCCATCTTCCACAGCAACCTACCCAGTGAGGTCGGGCCGGTGCGCAGCGTCCGGTCCACCGACGCCGAACTCCTGCCGGTGTTCGGCCGGCCGGCGTTGGTGTTCTCCGGCGGCGCGGGCGGACCCCTGTCCGACCTGTCGAAGTCATCGGTGCTGGACACCTCGGCGTTTCCCGGTTACTTCCGCTCCGACGCCGCCGCCGGCACCTACAACCTGCACGCCGACCTGCCGGCCATCGTGTCGCAGGCCCACGGGCTGCTCCCGGCCCGGCCGATCGGCTTCACCTTTGCTGCCAACGATTCGCGGGTAGGCAAAGGCGCTGCTGCGCAAAACATCTCGGTCGTCATGGAGGCCGGCCGGGCCGATTTCGGTTACAGAGATGGACATTTTGTCCGAATGATGGACGGCTCCCCGGTCTCGGACTACCAGGGCCGGCCCGAATATGCCGACAACGTGTTGGTGCAGCATGTCATCGATGAGCCGGACGGCACGGTGGACTCCATCGGGTCGCCCTCCTATCTGAGCCACACCGTCGGCGCCGGTGCGGTGACCCTCTACCGGGACGGCCATTCGATCGCGGGTACCTGGAAACGCGACGCGCCCGGGCATCCGTTCGTCTTTTCCGACGCCTCCCACCAGCCGTTGCCGTTCAAGCCCGGCAAGACCTGGGTGATCCTGGCCCCGCAGACGGCGTCGGTCTCCGTCAACTGATCGGTTCCGGCCCGCCGCTCAGGCAAGCCATCCCGGGACCGCTGAGGGCCGGGCCGCAGCGGCCCGGTCGGCGATCGTGGCCAGCCGCCGCACCGCGGTGCGCAGATCCGGCGTGGACCTGGTGAAGGGCAGCCGGAGGTAGGACTCCATCGTCCCGTCGGGGCCGAACCTCGGCCCAGGCGCGATCCTGACCCCCACGGTCGGGGCCAGCCGGGCCAGTTCGGCGGCGAACGGGCCCGGCAGCGCTACCCAGAGACAGGCCCCGCCAGGGGGTTTCGTCGGCCGCCAGCTCGGGAGGTCGGTCGCCAGCGCGTCGGCCAGTTCGGCGGCGCCGGTGGCAAGCCGCTCCCGTTGGGTGGCTAGCGCGGCGTCCGGGTCGGCCAGCAGCCGGGCGGCGACGAGCTGATCCAGGACGGGTCCAGACATGTCGGCGAGAGCCCGGGCAGCGCCGAGCCGGTTGATCAGGGCCGGCGCCGCCCTGATCCAGCCGACCCGAAGCCCCCCCCAGAAGGCCTTCGACATCGACCCCAGCGACAGCACTCTCGTGCCGTCGTCGAATGCGGCAACGCGGGGGGGCAGCGGCGGCGTGGTGGGGAACGGCACGTCGCGGAAGGACTCGTCGACCAACAGCAGGGTGTTGGAATCGCGCGCCGCTGCAACGAGTCGCTGCCGGGTGTCGAGGTCCATCAGAGCTCCGGTCGGATTCTGGAAATCGGGGATCATGAATGCCAGCCGGGGGGCGGTCTGCCGGAGGGTGGCGGCGATCAGTTCCATGTCCCAGGACGGTCGCAGGATGCTGCGGTCGGGCGTCCCGGTCGTCTGATCAGGCGCGTTCCCGCTCGGATCGCCGACCGCCACCGGCCCGGGAATTCTTCTGGCTGCCCGGATTGCGTCCAGCGCCACCGGATAGGTCGGGCACTCCAGGAGCACCCGGTCGCCCGGTGTCGACAACTCGTGCAGCGCAAGGGTGAAGGCGTGCTGCGCGCCGTTGGTGACCAGTATCTGGGCCGAGGTCGTCGGGAGCCCCGACCGGGCATAGTGCTCGGCGATCGCCTCGCGAAGCACCGGCAGCCCGAAGGGCGCATAGCCGTCGTCGGCCGCGTAGGTCGGCAGATCGGCGGCGGCCGCGGCCACGGCCGCCGCCAGTGGGCCGGCCGGGGCGGGAAGGCTCGCGGTGCTCAGGTCGATCAGCTCGGACCCTGACCTGGCGGTGTACCCGAAGATGCCCGCTGGTCCGATCGGGTGCGGGCCGAAGCCGTGGCTGCCGCTGCCGCTCGCGGCGTCCCTGTCGGTGTCCCCGTCGGGGTAAATGTCGGTGTGCCGGTCGGCGTCCGGGAGTTGCAGCCGGCTGCCCGAACCGCGGCGGGACGCGAGCCAGCCCTGCTCGCGCAACAGCGCGTATGCCTGTGCCACGGTCGTCCGGGAAACGCCGAGCACCAGGGCCAGATCACGCTCACTGGGCACCCCGCTGGCCACGGCGAGCCGCCCGTCCAGCACTGCGCCGCGGATCCGGTGGGCCAGGGCTCGGTAGACCGGCCCGTTCTGCGCAAGGGATTCCGTGCCGAGCCGGCGGGTGAACGACGCCGCCGACAGCCGTGGCCCGCGGGAACTGTCGGCCGGACCGCCGCGGTGGACAGCGTTGGCCGAGGCCGGCCGGACGTGGAGCGCATCTGTCATCAGGCCACTTTCCACCAAGTGGCTATGGAAGTCCAGGCCAGTTGTGGGTGATTATCGACGGGTGTCCACTCACGTTCCTGGAACCGCCATCCCGCCGTCGACCCCCGTTGCCCGACCGACTGCCGCTCAACGACCCCGGCGCCGGTCACCACAGCGGTGGTCACCGGTGCGGTTACTGACCCCGATCCCCGCGGATCGCCGGGCCCGGCGGTTCAGCCAGCTGATCGTCGGCCTGGTCCTCTACGGCATCACGATGGGCCTGATGGTGCGGGCCGTGTTCGGGCTGGATCCGTGGGACGTCTTCCATCAGGGGCTGACCAGGCTGGTCGGCCGGTGGGTCGACCTGTCGTACGGCACCGTCATCACCGGGGTGTCCGTGCTGGTGCTGCTGCTATGGATCCCGCTCCGCCAGCGACCGGGTATCGGCACCGTCCTGAATGCGGCGATCATCGGGTTCACCACGGACGCGGCACTCGCGGTCGTCCCGGCCACCGGCACCCTGTGGGTCCGGATCGCGCTGCTGGCCGCGGCGGTGGTGGGCAACGCCGTCGCCGGCGCGCTGTACATCGGCGCGGGCCTGGGTCCCGGCCCGCGTGATGGCCTGATGACGGGGATGGTCGCCCGCGGAATTGGTTCGGTGCGGGTCATCCGGACCGGACTGGAGCTCTCCGTGCTGGCGGTGGGCGCGGTGATGGGTGGCACGCTCGGCGTCGGCACCGTCATCTACGCCCTGGCGATCGGTCCGCTGCTGCAGGTCCTGTTGCCCCGGCTGCGGGTCGGCCGGCGTGATCCGACATCTGCCGAGCCGGTGCCCGACGGAGCCAACGTCGAAGGCCGCTGATCTTCGCCCCGATTCTCGATGACGGTTCGATCGGCAGGCCGCCGGTAGTATTCCTGCGGTTCGCAGCGGTGGCCCAGCGGTGTTGATCGACGGTCGGTTGATCGACTGGCGGTTCATCTCTGGGCGTCGAGCCGGGGCAGCGAACACAGACGGCGGAGGCGGAACCATGAGCGGGCATTCGAAATGGGCGACGACCAAGCACCAGAAGGCGGCCAAGGACGCCAAACGGAGCAAGGCGTTCGCCAAACTGATCAAGAACATTGAGGTCGCGGCCCGGATGGGAGGCGGCGACCCCGACGGCAACCCCACGCTCTGGGACGCCATCCAGAAGGCCAAGAAGACGTCGGTCCCGATCGACAACATCAACCGCGCCGTCAAGCGCGGGTCCGGTGCCGAGGCCGGCGGCGCCGACTACCAGTCGATCACCTACGAGGGTTACGGCCCCAACGGCGTTGCAATGATGATCGAGTGCCTGACCGACAACCGCAACCGCGCCGCCAGCGACGTCCGGGTGGCGGTGACCCGCAACGGCGGGAACATGGCCGACCCCGGTTCGGTGTCATACCTATTCAGCCGCAAAGGGTTGGTCGTCGTCCCGAAAGGTTCGCACAGTGAGGACGACCTGCTGCTCGCCGTGCTCGACGCCGGCGCCGAAGAGGTCTCCGACGAGGGCGACGTCTTCGAGATCGTTTCCGAGGCGACCGACCTCGTCGCCGTCCGGACAGCCGTGCAGCAGGCCGGCATCGAGTACGACTCAGCCGACCCGACTTTCATCGCCTCGGTCAGCGTCCCGCTCGATGCCGACGGCGCCCGCAAGGTCATGAAGCTGATCGACGCGATCGAGGACCTCGACGACGTGCAGAACGTCTACACCAACGCCAACATCCCGGACGAGATTCTCGCCGAGCTGGACGAGGACTGACCCCGCCCACCCGCGCGGTCCCCGCGCGTGGCCGGGCCTGCTGCGCGGATCAACTTCTCCTGCGCGGATGAAGGTGCCGTTTTTGGGGCTGATGGGCGGGAGTCGCCTTCTTCGTCCGCGCGGCTCGCGAACCCGGTGGCTAGGCTACGGAGCGCCCCGAGGAGCGGACTCAGCCGGTCGGGTCCAGCTTCATCCAGGGATAGACGACCGCGGGCGGCCCGGTGAGACGGCTGAGCAATGCGTCCACCTCCTGGGTCTCCCGGACGACCGTCAAGGAGAAAATCGGATTACCGAGCGGCTGCTGGGTGGCACCGAACGACATGATTCCCATTTTCGCGGCATGGTCTCCGACCGCAGCCGCCATCTGGTTCAGCATGCCCGTGACCTCCGCTCCGGTGTGGTCGGCGTGGACGACGCACAGGTTGCCTGTGAACACCTTTCGGATTGAGCGGACGGCCGCAGCCCGGTCCCCGGTGACGCCGACGACGACCACCTGCTCCGTATGCTCCAGCGAGTAGCTCGGGTTGCTGCCGTCGGTATTGGTCGGTCCGCCGTGCGGGTAGCCCATGGCCAGACCACCGAAACCGCTGCCGACCGCGCGCTCGATCTTGTCGATGCCGGGGTCGTTCTGGGTGTCGCCCAGCTTCCAGCCGCCTGCCGGGTCCGGGCAGCCGACGTCGTCGGGCAGGTTGGGTTGCACCTCGGAGTCGGCACGCGTCGGCAGACGCTGGCTGATCACCTGCAGACCCGAGCCGTCCCAGAGCGCCGTCGCATGTCCCTGCCCCCAACGGTGGCTGCTGTTGTGCGTCGCGTCGGCGAGCCGGGTCAGGTCCATGCCGGTGACCGGAACACCCTGCAAACAATCCGGCGTCACGGGTTCGGCGGGCAGCGTCACCGAGCCAATGCCCGCCACCGGAAGCGGCGGACAGAACAGCACTCCGGATTTGTCCGCGAGGACCAGACCGCTGACCTGGACCCGGATAGGGGATTGCGGGCTGCCATAGCCGCCGGGCTGCGCGCCGACCCCCGAAGGTCGAGCAGCATCAGACGCGAGCGACACCGACGTGCTGGCCACCCCCTTACTGTCGGCCGTCGCCGCCACCGAGCCCAGCGGTGTCCGGTTGGGATTCGACGCACTGGGAACTAGTCCGGCCCTCGTCGCTTCGACCACCGAAGCGGTGGTCTCCGGAGTGACGGCCGGGTGTGTCAGGGCGGTCCCGCCGGCCGAGGTCTCCGGCGCTCCCGCTCCGGGCGCACCGGTTCCGGGCGCGGCACAGCCGGCGGTCAGGACGGCCAGCGTGAGAATTGCGGCGCCGACCGATCGTGGCCGAGTCATCCAGCGCCTCCGAGGTGGTGTCTCATGTTGGTGCCGACGGATCTCAGCGCGCAAGCGTTGCACGGATCAGGCGATCCGCCGCCGCAGCCGGCAGTTCGGCCCGGGCCACGGCAGAGCGGCGTGGCGACAGGCCGGGCGGGTGAGTCGCCGGGTAACGTCCGCCGGACTGGTGTTCGGGCGGCACCGGGATTCAAGGCCGTACGGCACCAGACTCCGGGGAGCGGGCCGACGAAGGCACGAACGCTCGCCGCACAACGACTCGGCGCCGACAGGAAGAGGGCAACACGTGCGGGTGCTCGGGGTCGACCCAGGGCTGACCAGGTGCGGGGTCGGCGTGGTGGACGGCGGTCCCGGTAAGCCGCCGGTGCTGGTCGAGGTGCTGGTGCTCCGCACGCCCGCGGAGGACGACATCGCCCTGCGACTGCTCGCCATCGCGGTCCGGGTCGAAGCCCTGATGGACCTGCACCGTCCGGACACGGTGGCGATCGAGCGGGTCTTCAGCCAGCAGAATGTACGGACGGTGATGGGCACAGCGCAGGCGGCCGGTGTCGTCGCGCTGGCCGCGGCCAGGCGCGGGATCCCGGTCGCATGGCACACGCCCAGCGAGGTGAAGGCCGCCGTCTCGGGTAACGGCAACGCCGACAAGGCCCAGGTCACGGCGATGGTCACCAGGTTGCTCCGGCTCGGCGTCTCGCCCAAGCCCGCCGATGCCGCGGACGCGTTGGCGCTGGCCATCTGTCACCTCTGGCGGGCTCCGATGCAGACCAAGCTGGCAGCGGCGGCGAACCGACTGTCGGTGGCGGCAGCGAGAATGACCAGATGATCGCCTCGGTGCGCGGCACTGTCATTGCGATCGCTCTGGACCACGCCGTTCTCGAGGTCGGTGGCGTCGGCCTGGCGATCCGGACGACTCCGTCCACCCTGGCCGGTCTGCGCCGTGGTCAACAGGCCCGGTTGGCGACGACGCTGGTGGTCCGGGAGGACTCGCTGACGTTGTTCGGCTTTCCGTCGGACGCGGCCAAGGAGCTTTTCGAGCTGGTGCAGTCGGTGTCGGGGGTGGGCCCGAAGATCGCGCTGGCGCTGATCGCGGTGCTCGAGCCGGACCAACTCCGCCGGGCATTGGGATCGGGTGACTTCACCACTTTGATGCGGGCGCCCGGGATCGGCCGCAAGGGTGCCGAGCGCCTGGTCCTAGAGCTTCGAGACAAGGTCGGAGTGGTCCCGGCCGGCGGTGTTCCCGGCGGTCCGGTTTCCAGCGCGGCCTGGCGGCCGAAGCTGTCGGATGCGCTGGTCGGACTGGGCTTCACCGTCAAGCAAGCCGACGACGCGACCAGCACGCTCGCCTCTGATCCGGACGACCCGGCGGTCGCCGACGGCGATGTTTCGGTGCTGCTGCGGCGGGCGCTAGGGCTGCTCGGGCGCCCCCGGTGAGCAGCGCGGAACCGGTGGGCAGCGGACAGTCGGTGGGCAGCGCCGATCGGGTCCTTTCCGACGAGCTCGCTCTCGATCCCGCCCGGCTCCCCGGCGACGCCGACGTCGAGGCCTCGCTCCGGCCACGGTCGCTGTCCGAGTTCGTCGGGCAGGTGCGGGTGCGCGAACAGTTGGAGTTGGTGCTGTCGGCGGCGAAGTTGCGCGGAGCGGTGCCGGACCACATCCTGCTTGCCGGCCCACCGGGTCTGGGCAAGACCTCACTCGCCATGATCATCGCCGCAGAACTGGGCGCCGCCATCCGGCTGACCTCAGGGCCGGCGCTGGAACGGGCCGGTGACCTGGCCGCGATGCTCTCGAATCTGGTCGAGGGCGACGTGCTGTTCATCGACGAGATCCACCGGATCGCCCGGCCTGCGGAGGAGATGCTCTACCTGGCGATGGAGGATTTCCGGGTCGACGTCATGGTGGGCAAAGGACCAGGGGCCACCTCGATCCCGCTCGACATCGCGCCCTTCACGCTGGTCGGAGCGACGACTCGGTCGGGTCAGCTGACCTCGCCGCTGCGTGACAGGTTCGGTTTCACCGCCCACATGGAGTTCTATTCGCCGGCCGAACTGCTCCGGGTGATCACCAGGAGCGCTTCGATCCTGGGCATCGAACTGCCGCCGGACGCGGGTGCGGAGATCGCCCGCCGGTCCCGCGGCACGCCTCGGATCGCCAACCGGCTACTTCGCCGGGTGCGGGATTTCGCCCAGGTCAGGGCCGCCGGCGCGGCCACCGTCGAGGTCGCGAAGGCCGCGCTCGCCGTGTACGACGTCGACGAACTCGGACTGGACCGCCTCGATCGCGCGGTGCTCTCCGTGCTGTGCCGCTCGTTCGCCGGCGGACCAGTCGGGCTGACCACATTGGCCGTGGCGGTTGGAGAGGAGGCCAGCACGGTCGAGGAGGTCTGCGAGCCCTTCCTGGTCCGGCTCGGGATGTTGGCCAGGACGCCGCGCGGCCGGGTCGCCACCCCGCTGGCCTGGTCTCACCTTGGCCTCGAACAGGCTCCGGGCAGAGCGTTCACCGGGGTGCTCTTCGACGACCAATGACGGACGACCATCACGGACGAGCGATCTGGGACGACGAACGACGGACGAGCGATGACGAAGGGCGAATGACGAGCGACCAATGACCGAAGTACCCCGGCCCTCGGGTAACCGGGGAGTCGACGTTGAATCTCACCGACCGACCCGCTCGCCTGCGACGACTCGGTAGACAGGTCCAGGTGGGGCCGACGATCTGGGACGCGGGCGCCATCCGACCCGCGTGGCAGGCGGAGCTGGGACCAGCGGATTCCGGTACTCTGACGGGCAATTGTGACAATGCCGGTCCGTCTGCTGCGCACCCGGGCGTCGGATCCACGAGTCGTGATGGCCCGGCGCCAGCCGGCCGGGCCTGTCCGGCTCCGGTGACCGCAGTTGCCATCAGCAGCAACACGAACGGTCCGCCACTGAACCACCGCTACAGGCTCGGCAGTGAACCGCCCTGCACTATTGGGCTCCGAGCCGCAGTTCCACCGCGCAGGCAGTTGTCGCGCGGAACCAGCCAGGCCATTGAAGGAGAAGCATGAACCTGCAGCAGATGTTGCCGTTGCTCCTGTTGTTCGGCGCCGTCGGGGCGATGATGTACTTCGGGACCCGCAAGCAGAAGCGCCTGGCCGCGGCCACCGCCGCGATGCAGGAGGCGATCGTCCCCGGTACCAGAGTGATGACGACGTCGGGCATGCACGCCACCGTCACAGCGGTCGCGGCCGACACCATCGAATTGGAGATCGCCCCCGACGTGTACACGACCTGGGTCAGGGCCGCTGTCCGCGAGATCGTCGTCGCCGGGCCGATCGAAGAGGATGATTACGTCGAAGAGGACGAATCGACCATCCCTGACGGTTCGCATGACAACCTGGAAGACACCTATCGGGAGGACTCCTACGAGTCCGAGCACCCCGTGCTGTTGGAAAAGCGGAGCAAGGACATTTCGTAGCCACCGATCGTCGGCCTGCTGGTCGACACCTGGATGGCGGTTCAGTGGGAACCGACATCCGCCGCTGGGACTCCTGTCCCGGCTCATCGAGCATCCCGCGGCACGGCGCGCGTCGCCGCAATGCCGCGTGTCGCCCTGAAGCACCAAGGAGATAGCGCGACGTGGCAAGCCCTGCTGGCCAATTCCGGCCATGGCGGTTGATCTCGACCTTCGCCATCATCACCGCCGTTCTGTATGCGCTGGTCTTCTTCACGGCCGGTTCCAACGCCCCGAAGCTGGGCATCGACCTGCAGGGCGGCACCAGGGTCACCCTCACCGCCCAGACGGTGGACGGCTCCACCCCGTCGTCCGACTCGATGACGCTGGCCCGGCAGATCATGGAGACCAGGGTCAACGGCTCCGGCGTGGTCGGCGCCCAGGTACAGGTCGACGGCGCGAACCACCTCGTCATCACGGTGCCGGGCAATGAGAACCTGTCGGGCCTGACCAGGCCGGCCCGGTTGAACATCCGGACCGTGCTGGGTCAGGGTTACGATCCGGCCCTGCTGGCCGCTGCAGCCTCGACCAGCGCGACAACGGGCGCGACGAGCGGTGCGGTGACCAGCGGTGCGGTGACCAGCGGCGCGGCGACCAGTGTTGCCACCGCCGCCCCGACCTCTTCGGCCGCCGTCGGCCCGCCTCCCAGCTCAACCGGCGCGACGTCCAAGTCGTCCCAAGGGCTGCGGGCCAATGCCGCGGCGACCACGCCGTTACCCGCGACCAGTGCGGCCGGCACCAAGCCGGCAGTGACCACTGCTGTCCCTCGGACCGCTGCGGCGACGGGAGCTACCACCGCACGTGCGGCCACCACCGCACCGGCGGCCACCACCGCATCCCCGGTCGCATCCGCTCCGTCCAGCAGTGGAGCCACGCCGATCACCACACCGGCCGGCGCTGCCGTGAGCTCGGCCGCACCGTTGGCGACGGCCATTGCGCCGGTCAGCACGGCTCCGGCCGCCGCGAGGACCGGATGGCCGATCCCGGGCAGCGACCCGAACAACCCGAGCCAGCCCGCCGCGAAGGACGCCGCCGGCTGGGCCACCTGGGTCACCGCCGCCACCACCGCGGTGCGGAACAACTCGGTGTCGTGCGGCGACCTGAACAAGACCCGCGGCAACGACGAGGTCGGTCGCCCGTTGCTGGCCTGCGGCACCGGCAAACCACAGGACAACGCGAGCGTGTACCTGCTGGACGCGACGCTGATCCCGGGCAATCAGGTCTCCAGCGCCGGCGCGGTGTTGGACTCGACCACCGCTGGTTGGGTGATCAACGTCAGCTTCAACTCCACCGGCTTCAATACCTGGTCGAACTACACGACGAACAACGTCGGCAAACAAACGGCGTTCACCCTCGACGGTCAGGTCATCTCGGCGCCGTCGATCCGCCAGGCGATCACCACCCCGGTCACCCAGGTCAGCGGTTCCTTCACCCAGCAGTCCGCCACCGCGCTGGCCAATTCGCTTAAATTCGGCGCCCTGCCGCTGAACTTCGACGCCGGCGAATCGGTGAGCATCAGCGCGCAGCTGGGCCTGCAGTACCTTCGGGCCGGGTTGATCGCCGGCGGCATCGGACTGCTCCTGGTGATCGTCTACTGCATGATCTACTACCGGCTGCTCGGGGTGATCACCATTCTGTCGCTGGTGCTCTCGTTCAGTCTGGTGTACGCGGTGCTGGTGCTGCTCGGGCGGTGGATCAGCCTGAGCCTCGACATCGCCGGCGTGGCCGGTCTGATCGTCGCCATCGGCATCACCGCGGACTCGTTCGTCATCTACTTCGAGCGGCTCAAGGACGAAGTCAGGGAGGGCCGGAGTTTCCGGTCGGCGGTGCCACGCGGCTGGGAGCGCGCCAAGCGGACCATCCTGTCGGCGGACGCGGTTTCGTTCCTGTCCGCGCTGATCCTGTACCTGATCGCGGTCGGCGGGGTCCGCGGCTTCGCGTTCACCCTGGGTCTTTCAACGATCCTCGACCTGGTGGTGGTCTACCTGGTGACGCATCCGTTGGTGTCGTTGGCGGCCGGCAGCAAGCTGTTCAGGTCGGCGAAGTTCTCCGGTCTCGGGGCGGTGGCCGCTGCCGGTCAACGGCAACGCGCGGCAACGGCTCGACTCGCGCCCAAGGAGGCATGAGATGGCGACCAAGATCGACGCACATGATGGCGACAGCACATCTGCGGTTGTCGTGCGCGCCAGCGGCGAATCTTTCATCACCAGGCTGACTACGGGCACCGGCGCCTTCGACATCATCGGCCGCCGGCGCTGGTTCTACCTCTTTTCCTCCGTGTTGGTCCTCGGATCGATTCTGTTCATTCTGCTGCGCGGATTCAACCTGGGCACCGACTTCAAGGGCGGCACCACGCTGACCTTCAAGCCGGCGGGCGCCGCGTCGTCGGTGTCCCAGGCCCAGGTCGGCTCGGTTGTCAAGCAGGCGACCTCGATCGAGCCGGAATCCGTTCAAATCCTGGGCAGCACCGGTATCCAGGTCAGCATGTCGGCGCTGACGCCGGATCAGGTAGCTGCGGCAAAAGCTGCTCTCGCCAACGCCTTCAATCCGGTCGGCGGGGTGTCTGACTCGGCGGTCTCGGAGACGTGGGGCGCCCAGATTTCGCAGCGGGCGATCATTGCGGTGCTGGTCTTCCTGATCGCGGTGGCAGGGTTCATCTGGATCCGGTACGAGAAGCGGGTCGCCGTCGGCGCGGTGGTTTCGACGGTCCACGACGTGCTGGTGACGGCGGGAATTTACGCCGCGATCGGCTTCGAGGTCACCCCCGCAACGGTGATCGGCCTGCTGACCATTCTCGGCTTCTCGCTGTACGACACCGTCGTGGTGTACGACAAGGTGCAGGAGAACACCAAGGGACTCACGTCGCTGTTCCGGCGGACCTATCCGGAAGCGGCCAATCTTGCGATCAACCAGACGTTGATGCGCTCGATCAACACCTCCCTGATTGCCATGCTGCCGGTCGCCGGGCTATTGGTGGCCGGAGTGGCGATCCTGGGGTCGGGGACACTCAAGGACCTCGCCCTGGTACTGCTGGTCGGCATGCTGGTCGGCGCGTATTCCTCGGTGTTCGTGGCCGTCCCGATTGCGGTCGACCTGAAGATTCGCGAGGGCAGCATCCGGACGCACACCTCCAGAGTCCTTGCCAAGCGGAAGGCCGACCGGCTGATCGTCGACGCCGATGGCGACCCGATCGGCCGAAAGGCACTCGATGGCAGCGATCTCGCGGTCAGGCCGACGTCCACCGGGCGTCAGGCGTCGCTCCCGGCGATC